>NZ_JAUBRI010000025.1:0-87745 GCF_036701795.1 Microcoleus sp. N9_A1 | reverse complement strand
CCCTCATTCTCTCCTAGCGCGGTGGCTCTAGTTCTTCTTTTGCCACCGTTCTCATCTTTGGTTAGTCTAAACTACAGTAAATAACACTTCCATCCCGTCTGGTACGGTTGTATTCCCTCGACCCCCGCCGGGATATCTCCAATCAGTCATCAGTCATCAGTCATCAGTCATCAGTCATCAGTCATCAGTCATCAGTCATCAGTCATCAGTCATCAGTCATCGGCATCGGCATCGGCATCGGCATCGGGCATCGGGCATTCGATTTTGGGTATTGGGGATTGGGTAAAGGATAGAAGTCATCAGTCATGGGTAATAGGGTAACGATCGGATCATCCTTTGGAGCATTTTACTGTTTGGGTTGGCATTGATGCCGCTTCCGTTCGATCGCTGGGTGGGAGTTTGGCAAGCAAGCTCTCTGGGTGTGATCGGCTGCGGATATTTCGGCTGGCACGACAGCCAGAAAAAAAAGGAACTACTCGAACAGCAAGAGCTCTGGGACTTTGAGCAGCGACTGAAACAACTAGCGCTTGATGCTGCTGTTAACTCCGCTCTCACCGATGTCCTAGTTGAGGAAGTAGTGGTCAAAGAGAAACTTCGGGCTGATGCCTCGGTTGAGGTCTACAAAGCGGAGCTCAGCAGAATTTTGTCCGAGTCATGGCTCACGATCACTCCACCATTCTTGAGCATCTTCTCAAATCTTCACAACCCCCAATACCAGAAACAAAAACTGTTTCTGATTCTCAGTCAGAAACAGAAACAGATTCCGTTTTTGATTCTGTTGTTGATAGTGTGCCTGGTGTGGCAAGAGAGAAAACAGCAGAAGAGAAGAGAGCGGAGTATAGCTGCTGCTCGATCGAAGCTATTGAAATTGATGGAGGAACATGAAGGAGGATGGATTGGGCAACTGATGCACAAACCATTACTAATTTATAACCAAAAAATAAATCTCATAGTAAAATCATTTTAACCTGTGATTTTACTCTGAGATTTATGGATCAGTTAGCAGTTTTCTATTAGGTATTTTGGTGGGAGCCTTAGTGATACTATTCCTCTTTCACTTCATCTAGTAGATTATTCTTCGCAAATAGTCTGAGTCTAACAATGCGAGGTGGTTTATTGCTAAAAAAGCCCCAAGCAATTAATGCAAGCCCAGCAATAAGCTGACCATCCTCATTGCTAATACGCCTGCAGGCTACAAGAAGTTCTGCAATTCCCGCGAGTGCTCCCAAAATAGTTGATAAAGTATCTAATTGATCTTCAGTAGGTTTTTTTAGGTTCATAGTTTGCTACCGATTAAACTAGCAATAGAATCAAGCGTTTCCTATTTGATTTGCCCATAGATTACAGTTTATTACCGGGAAGGATAGCTGTTGGAAATACAAAATTTGGGTCAGCAATATACCTTATGTCAGACTTGACTCGATACATAAAATCAAAGTGTTCGTCAGGATCGCGACCTACAAAACATCCAGCTCCGGCGGTGTGAATGTCGTTCTTAGGGTGGCCGTAGCCGTGGTGCTGATTTATGCCGAAATAACCTTCATCGATCGCATCCCCTGTCCTCATCATGTCCCGGTTCCAATCCCGGTATACCTTGACAGGCCCGACCTGGATGAGAGCTTCGTGCGGTTGAGAGTAACCATGAAGGCCGACTTGCCAAGCTCGATACTGTCCAAAGGCAATTCTAGCGGCTCCATTAGGGTTCATGGGATTGTCGGTGTAATAGTAGCCTGGTTCGGTTGTCGCTTCCCAAGCTGCTTCGATCGTTGGGACTCCTTTGTGAAAAACTAACAGCAGTCGGGCATCATTAAAATGATTTGGAGTATCCGCATTAAGCGTTCCATCCGGGTCCATCCCTTCCACATAAATTATGTTTTTTTCTCCCGCTCGTGTAGCCAATTGGTAATTTTTGGCTTTCATATATTTAACAATTTTTTCAGCTAATTGCATTGTTTTTCAGGATAGATTTAACTTTTTGAACTCGTAAGGAAGAATTAGGTCAGGCTCTGACCAAAGCCCTAATTTTTTACGATTAGCGCTGGCAGTTTCGGTAATAATTCCTCTCAGTAAAGACAATTCTCTGGTGTTATAGGCAAAGCGGTTAAATGGAAGGAAACTGACTCCCATTCCTGCTTTGCATTGAAGAATTTGGATATTCGTTGCTACCGAAACTTTGTTAAGATAACAGTCGCACACCCAGCGATCGAATTGGTCTTTCTCGATAGGAACCGTAATTATTGCTTTTTCTGCCACCAAATTCATCAATGCAACCTTTGCTTTTTGCGCCCATTCCCAGTGTTTCAGTATTTTTGGATCTGTGCTATTTTGTCCAGATTTTTGAGCTTCAGGAGTATCTATCCATCGCAGTCTTACTCTTAGTTCTGCACCTTGAGAATCTAGAGTTAAAGTATCGCCATCAAATACAAATTTAGAAAAGCAGTTATATAAAGATCCTGGAGTAATCATTATTTTAGCCTCAGAAGTATTTTATCTATTGTAGTTTACTGCTGAGGCTGATAACTGCTATTATGACTTCACCCAAACAGGCTGAATCCAAATGCGTTTATTATCTCTCCAGCGCTTGCCTTCACCTGATTCTAACAACCTCCAATGCCCTTGTCTCCAGTGACTACACGGAGAGTTATGAGTTCTTTTTGCTACAGATAATACCGAGGAGTTTTGATAGTTTTTGCCTAGCCATCGGGGATATCTTACATTAGATGAACTTCGATTGATTCGCATAAATCCCTTGTTTTTAGTTTTGATTTCAGATTCGGTAACTGGCATCAATAAGTCTGGTGCAAACTCTAAAGTCAGCAGTACATTTATAACCAAGTTTCGGATGCGTTGGAGGAAAGCTTTATCGTCGATCGAGATGGTATGTCTACCCAAACTTTCATTTTCATCGTAAATCAAAGTACCGTCAGTTTTAACCGCAGTTCCTGAAGTCCACACAGTTTCTAATGAATCTACGGTGCAAATCTGAAAATATCGCTCGTGCTCTAGTGAAAACGGTTTAATATGAATGTTGTGCCAGCTACCGGAATTCCACTCAGGATGTTCACAATCGCTACAAGAAACGGTCAGATAATCGACTTCAGCACCGTCTGGCGTGTAAATTAAGCCTTTGGGTATCGCTAGCAGAAAAGTGGGTAAGGATGGCTGCCAACCTTTCAGGATACCAGGTTTACCAAGTGCATCGGTTTGATCGAAAGCTGTAATTAACGGCTCAGTCAAGCAATAAATAGGAGCATCTTTGATAAACCAAAGAGCTGTTCGGTAGCTATGAATAAATGCCGAAATATCAACTTTCGCATATTCAGAACCGCAACTTGAAAGAGCTACCGAAAGAATTCCGCTCAAAGTATGCCAGTTGATGTAGTTCGGAGGCATTTTGTAAGTGCGATCGCCCCTGATTTCTTTGAGCAAATCTTTCTTGATATCCTCAAGGATTCTTAGACTTCGATCGCGATTAGGATGGTTCTGGTCGAAGATGCTTAATTTCATGGTTTCAAATGTTAACGTAAATGATTCTAATTTTGTTAGCGGGCATCCGTCTCAAGTTAGCTTTAACTCCATAACTAAGACCGTCGTGGACTGCCAACATATAATCAGCAGCTTGACTCATGGCAATATCTTGTGCTGGATACCGACCTGCATTGACGATCGGATAGCCGAAACTCAAACGACTTCCCGTTTCATAAACTTTAACGTTGCGATATTCCAGACTATTTAGAAAGCCTAAAGCTAGTTGGTCAAAACCGCGATAATTCCCAATTAAGATAGTAGCATTTAGCTTTGTGATATTGTGAATTCGTGTCCACATTTCCGCGTTCATTTTCTCAAGTCTTTCGGTTCCGGTAAGAAATACTTGCATAGATTTAGGGTATAATTAATTGACTTGATGTTTTGATTTAATTGACTGTTATATGAACACGATGTAACAGTCAATTTTTCGGATGATTTGTTAGATTCTTTTAAGAAGCATGGCAATTCGATCGTATCGATCGGAATGATAACCGCTGTCAAAAATCCCAAACCGCTTATCAGAATAGTTGATGCCGAGTACCGAGATAACGCAGTAGTGACGGTAGTAGGGGAATAATACGGAGCCTAAATATGGCTCCATATATTCCGTTTCAAACAAAAGTTTTGCCGTCAGCTTTTGATACTGTTGCTGGCTGTTTTGTCCTAAAAGTTCTAAAGTCTGAGTTTGCATTGGTCAACGGTTAGCTAAAGACTACCGCTCTACAGCGAAGCACCACGACTGTAATAATTTAGTCGCTTCACTTGTGTTAATTGTTCGATCGACCACATTTCGGCTAACAATTGACCGATTTCAGCGTAAGTTTCGGGAGACTTAGCAGCTTCAAATCCCTGGGTTATGTCTGCAAGAGAACAGGTGTTACGGTAATAGCAAAAAAGTCTTTGTAGCTCTGGTTTAATATTCAATCTATCCCAACGTAGTCGATTAGTTAATCTTACCGCTGGTCGATGGGCTACGCGCCCGTAAGCTACGTAGAGAATCGCTGAAGGATGGATGAAAGAATGATTGGAATCGTCGATTTTTGTGAGATAGGGGAGTGATATATTAGTTATCGAAAAAGTCACTCCCATACAGCGAAGCATTACTTATTGGCTACCTAGCACCACGACTGTAGTGATTTACTTTTCTTTCTTCTGTTTCTTGTTCGATCGGCCACAGCTTAGCCAAACGCCGACCAATTTCCTCATACTCTTCCATGCGAGAGTGGTAAAAACCATAACCTTCTCCCACATATCCTTCATCACATCCAAACGTTAGAAAGATATAACATCGATCGTCATAAGAAGGGAACAGTTCACCCAATACGGGCTTAATATGTTTCTGTTCCCAGCGAAGTTTAGCTGTTAATTTCTGAAATACTAAGTCTACATCAAATCCAGAATCATCAGAAGTAGACTCAGGATTAGACTCAGGCTTAGGCTCAGGCTCAGGGTCACGAAACTTGTCATTTTTATGCGGAATGCGAATTGCCATAACTATTTACCACGACTGTTGTGATTGATTTTTCTGTCTTCGGTTACTTGATCGATCGGCCACATTTTTGCCAACCGCCGACCAATTTCATCATATTTGTCTAAGCAATCTCGATAAGTTCCATAACCTTCTCCCACATATTCTTCATCACAGTGAGGAGTCAGAAAGATAAAGCAGTAGTCTTTGTAATACGGAAAAAGTTCATCTAACTCTGGCTCAATATTCTTGATTTCCCAGGCTAGTTTAGCCGTAAATTTGGCAAACATTGACTCTTTTGGCTTTGAATTAGAAGGCTCTGACTCTAACTCCGACTTAGGTTGGGGGTCAGGGTCAGAGTTAGGGAACTTACCATTTTTGTTAGGAATGCGAATTGCCATATTATTTGTCCACAAAACTTACAATTTTACAGCGAAGCACTATTTACCAGGACTGATATGTTTGTGATATTGCCGTTTCTGTTTCCGTTGCCGTTCCCGATCGATATGGCAGGGAACGCAAACACATTCGACTTCTAAATGGTTGATGGCATCGTACCCCTTGTAGTGGTCAGATTCATGGCGTTTATCAGCTCCTAAATGACCACAATCTACACGGGATATTACGGGCGTGGGGTAATTTGTTACGTGTGACTGCGTAATTTACACGGTTAAGCGCTTGGTTCTTGTCGCTGTTTCTGCGAGGTTTAGGAGGAAAGCCTCGGGGTTTACGAAGTTCGATCGGAACTCGCTCATATTTTTGTAGATCGAACAATTGCCGACAACTTTTGCAACGGTTGTCTTTGCCATCGCGCGAACTGGCATCCAGATTAAAAAGCCTGACCTTTAACCAAGCTTGGCGAGAAAAACACCATTTCCAACCAGACTTAACATTTTGCTGGTATTCTTTATCCCGCACCAGCCAGACAGAAAAAAGCCAAGCCTCTGAGTAAGTTCAGAGGCTTTGAATGAAGCAGGAATGGCTAGAATTCGGAATCAGAGACAAAGTAGACTCGATCGATACCATGTTTGCTTTGCCATTCGCGGGCTAAATCATTCGCAGTAAAGTTGAAATCTTCCATCAACTTTGCAATATCCCTTTTAGCTGTTGTTATTGCTTCAGAAAAGGATTTGCAAATTCCCCAGTATGTACCATTCTCAAGTGAATATCTCCAATCTCCAGGGGCTGCATCAGTAAGGTGCCAATTTTCGGGGATTTGATCCAATTCGATTTCAATTCCGTCTAGTTCTATAAACATGAGAAAACTCCAAATTACTTCACTGTCTTATCGCGAAGCGCTTTTGCGGGACAGGAAACTGGCGAATTCTTAAATCTTCAGGAAATTCATCGATCGATCCACCTTTCTTATCTTTGAGCTTCAACTTTTGGTAAGTAGTTGCTACTCCTTTGATATAGCAAGCAGTCTGAATGGGATTAGAGCCAAGTTGTTTGACAAAGATTGCCACATCAGACGCTCTTTGACATTGATTGACCATGAATCGAATCCAATCAAGTTGACAGGGGCGCGCACCGGGCCCGGATTCACCCCCAATAATTACTTGATCGATCAAATCTAGCCATTCCTTCTTAATGCTTACCAATTCTAGTAAAGGCTCACAGCTTAGAAATCTGACTGCTGCTGGTGTTTCCAACACATGAATAATTCTTTTGGTAGATTCTTGATTCTCCACCGTGGTACCTATCCACAGATTTGGAATCGGCCAGACAAACTCTGACTGCGGTAGCTTGAATTTTCGTCTCAAATCCTCTACGTGTTTTCTGATTGGTTCCTGTGCCGATCGAAAATAGTCCGGCATCCGCTCCGGGCGTTTTGTGAGAATTTGGAAGGTGTGCTGAGACGCTATCACCATATAAGCAAAAGCTAAATCTAGCCAATCAACACTGACCCAATCCCCAAAGCAGTCAGTCATGGAGAAGGCGAAAACTCTTTCACCTTTTTTCATTTTCACCAATTTTGACATGATGATTTCTGAGAAAACCAAGTTTTCGGGGACTTGACCTGTGTAGGCTAAACCACTGGCAAAGATGAAGTAATTGCTTAGATTCATTGCTTCGGCATAACAATGAGTACATCCTGGACTGATTTTATGGCACCAGTGTCCGCCATGTTTGCCGTCAGCTTTTACTAAATGGATTGGGTTGACCGTGATGTCGCACCATTGAATATTGCTCATGTGTTTTTTTCAGTTTTTTGAGGGTTATCGCACATTAATTAAGCGCGTATCGCTTGCGCTAATTAATGTGCGTATGTGTATATAGAAAAAGCAGAGAATTAGCTAATTATGGTGACATCCACGTTGTAGACGGCATTACCTTCAAGTAACTTTTCTGATGTGTGACTTCGGATTGGTTGATCAGACTTGAGGTAGATAGTGCAATCTCCATCGGCTCCATCGCTGTTCGTAGCTTGCGGGCGCGAAGCGCATCGACTGTGCCATGCCCAAGACACTGTTTCCAGTAATTCAGCGGGAGAGGAATCTGTTACCCATTGCCAGTCAGAATTGTAAAATTGAGGTAAAAACCGTTGACCGTTTTCTTCGGCAACAGCTTTTTTGAGAAAATCTATTACATATTCCTTGAACAACTTAATAATGTGCTGTTCATTACCTGTGGCGCTAGTTACTTTGATTGTTTTCAGCATCAGATTACCTTTCTTTGACAGAGATTGAATTGAGTGGATAGTCGAGTCAGTTCGATCGCCATAAATAAGGACGATCGAACTGAACAGAAATTCAGAGGATTACTCCCCTGAATGTTGGATTATTTGCCTTTAAGTTGCTTCACAGGTTGTTGTTCAGATTCAACAACTTCAGCGCCCTTACCCGCTGCAAGAGCTAAACCTGAATCAGAAGCAGAACCTAAGCACATTGCCTGATTCTCAATCAGTCGAGGATCGCTGCAATGACGGATACCATTTTTCTCGTCTTCAAAGATCATACGAGCAGCTTTTACGGCAGCCTCTTCAAAAGGATTTCCGATCGGACGAGTGGTGATGGCTAAGTAGTAGTAAGGGCCATAATTGCCTTCACTTTGTACCATCTCGAATCGGAAAATGTTTGCGAAATAAGCGTCTGATGCTTTGTTGAGTGCATATTGACTGTGATCGCCTTGCATACCTTCAGCAACCCAAGAATTGAATGCCTCTCGCCCAAAACATTCGACTAAGCCTTTCATTTTGTCCTGAGATTGACGATGGATGAGAAAGGTACTTAACTCAGAACATTTTTCATGAAAGTGAGTTTTCATTCCCCCGGCTACTGGAATGCCCCAGATTTCGGTGAATTGCTCATTTTCGTAGTGAGGTTTGAAAGTGAGAGTTTTCTGTCCGATCGCGCAAATAGCCATCTCAACAAATTCACCACGGGTCAGTCCAGCTTTCTCGGCTTTACTGCTGTTCATTCCTTTGGTATCGCCAGTGACAAACATTCCGAATTCACGGCTACAGTTAGCTCTGTAACGGCTGGGGATTGTAGGAATGCGAAAAGCAAATCCGTCTACGATTATTGGGTTTTCCATTTTCGTTTTTGGTTTAGTTTGTGGCTGAGTTTTTGGTTTTGTTTCAGGTTTTGTTTCAGGTTGAGTTTCTTTCACTAAAAAGTAAAAGAAACTCACTATATTTCAGCGAAGCACTACCTTGGCTTTAGATTTATTTTAAGGCTTTAAGTAGTGAACATGAACCGCTAATCCTGGCACTTTATGCTCAGTTTTCTTGATAGCAATCGCCCGCTGTTTCCGTAACATTTCCAAGTACGGAGAAGTGAGAAGCGCTTCATGTTTTGTTTCTGCTTCTGTAAGAAGTTGTTGCAAATCATCAATGTAACTTTGGCTGCGATCGATTTCAGTTGGGTTCGATCGACAGACTTTCTCGTATTCACGGCTGATATCCTCATCTAACCGAACGACACTAAGGTTTTTGTCATCGTAGCGAGTTCGTAGCTGGATAACTATTTTGGCATTGTCGTCGTTATAGACAACGTTTTTGCGAGAGTTGTTGGATTCAATAATGTCGAAACCTTCAAGAATAGCATCAGGTTCGATCGCATCAGCTTCAACTTTTAATCTTTCAATCTGATTGCGAATTTCAGCAAGTCTTTTGAGGTGTTTCATGGTAGAATTGTTGGGTGGAAATACCTGAACTGAATCTAAAAGCGGTTAGTCCTACGCTAACCGCTTTTCTGTGTGTTTTTTCTGTGTGTCTGAGCTGGTTTTCTACCAACTAAGAGCGTTTAGTGCTGCTTGTTGCGGAGTTCCAGTAAACTCATCTTCAAGCGTTGAATTATCGAATAATCCAGCTTCATGAGCATCAGCAAGTTCTTGATGGATACAATCAACGTCGTACTCTCTCAAGTCTGTTGCTTCTTGTAAGTCATCAAACGGCAGATGTCGATCGAAATGCTTGAAATCCTTGTTAATGAACCATTCAGGCTGCATTTCGATCGACTCAAGATGATTTTCAAGCCATTTCAGGAAGGCAAACTTAACTTGATCAGGCGTGAATAAACTGCACTGCTGACAATCCAATGCCTGAAGCCGATCGACGATTTCATCCAGATTGATAAGTTTGCCGATCGCTTCAAGGAGCATCTGGTCTGCTGTTTTTTCAGGAATGAAAGTTTCAACAGTTTCACAATCAAGATTAGAATTGATTGCCAATTGTTGAACAGTTTGTGCTAAAGTAGGAAAAGATGGAATTGACATATTTGTTACCTTTGACAGAGTAATAGAGTAGGAATCAGTACCCCTCGGCGAAGCCTTCACGAAGGGTACTTTTGTTTTAAGTTCTTCGCTTGCTCAGAGGGAAGGCAAATTAATTCGGAAAACCTCATCGTCAGCTTCAACAACGTTGTAAATATCGTTGCTCATGTGTTCGAGTTTGGCTTTAAACCAATGCACAAACGCTAACTTGACATCAGAATCGTCGTACATCTGACAGTCACAGATGCAGCGAAATTTAAGCGTTTCTACGATCGCGTCAACATCGAATATCTTTTCAGTTATTAAAAGATAGTCCATATCTTCTTCTGACCAAGTTTGACGCTTTTCATATCGATCGGTAAATCCTTTCATTCAAAAAAAAAACAGAACACTCCCTTACAGCGAAGCATTTCTGTTTTTGTTTCTATTTTTGTTTCTGGGATGCCTTACCATTTAATACGATCGATTTGCGCCTCAGACATAAATCGACCGTCATTAAACTCGTAAATCCAGCCAGTAGGAATTACGGGAGCTTCGTCTGGTACATAATGTCTAGAAACGACGTAGCCATTGATATTGTATTCTGGGAGTGGGATTGCCCATTCGGGTTCAGTATTCCATTCAAGGGAGCGGTAATCTTCGATTTCAGTCTTTTTAATCAACATAAATAATTCTCGGTAAAGTAAAACAACACTTCCTCATTGCGAAGCACCTTTACGAGAAACTTTGCTATTCAAATTCCCAGTAACAGTAATGCTACCGGGAACAATGTTGATTCTGAATTTCTGTTACTGGGCTTAAATCTGAGCTTGATCTTGATCTTGAGCTTGAGATTGAGCCAAAGAGTTTAGCAGATAAAGAAGACTAGCAGCAGCAACGGTAGTATATTTCGTGGTTTGTGGTTTGCCGTCATTTGTATCAGGAACAGAACGCTTGATTAAGTAAGAACTGTCGGAGATGCGATCGCAACTGATAATGTCTCCACGTTCGATCGCACCCTTCGCTAGTTTTGTGATTCGAGCATGAATATGGGTCATGACTACTTTTTTCTTCATGTTGAGTTTCTGGTTGAGTTTTTGGTTAAGTTTCTGGTTGAGTTTTTGGTTGGTCAGATGTCCCCCTGGTGGGAGGGGGATACGATGAAAAACAGCTAGAACAGACTTAACTGTTGATAAGCGGGTTCGACAACCACGAACCGAGATTCAGCAGGGATGTACTGATAAATGAGGAGATTACGAGCACGCGCCATCTTGAAAGTTAAAGCAGTTCCACCACCAACACCGTGAGGATCACCGGAGAAAACTGCTAGGCAAATGTCCGATCGTTTCACCATCCACAAATTCCGAGCCTGCATGACACCTGGACTGTAATTCTTGTAAAGGCAGACTTGATCAGTTGCTTGCTCCAGCAACTTTTTGTAATGACTTTGCTGACGAGGTTTCCAGAGAAGATGTTGATCAGCGCAAGGAATCACGGCTGTCCATTTGAGTTTACGGTGAACCAAAATCTCTGCTGCAACTTGGTCAGTGCCGAGTGCCATTCCACAGTAGAATTTAGTCACACCTTGATTCACTGCCATTGTGATAAGTTTATCGATCGGAATGTTGTAATCGAACCAGCGATGTCCAGTAATCATTGCTGTGTTGTATTCTTTTACATCAAACAATTCATCAAAATTGTATTGAGTCTCGCGGTTAAGACTTCGATTGACTCGTTGTTGTAAAGCAGGAATATTGCTTGCTGCCATGAGTTGTTTCTCTGAAAAAAATTAACAATTCATGGCGAAGCATTACTTATTTTTGTGTTATTTTTTGGCTAATAAACTTGGCGAATGGTCAAGTTTAATCTGCCGTTATTCTTGAGTAAATTGGAGGTTTTTGGTAGGATTCTTTGGACTCCGTGATAGGCTAAACGGCTGTCACCGTGAAGAATAACGACATCGCCCGATCGTAAGAGGATGCCTTCGACTGGATCTTTGCGACTGCGGTTACTACCGATGACAAAACTGCAATCATCACCGAGAGATATTGAAATAATGCAGGGTTTGAGGTTGCGCTCGGTATTATCTTGATGCAAACCCAACTTACTTTTAGCGGTGGCTGGGTAAAAGTTGATTAAGCAGGTTTCAGGTTGATAATTAGGTTCATCAACTAATTTGGCTAAACTTTGAGCAATTTCTATCAACTCTGTTGGCAGTGCTGCGAATGGCTGATTATTTACTGGATTGATGGGTGAATAACGATAGCCTTTTCGATCGGATAGCCAGCCAACAATCCCGCAACTGGTTTGGCTACAGTTGAATTTCAGACCAGACGGCATCACCGGAATTGTCATCCCGCCGTTGGCTCTGGCTATATTTCGAGTAAGTTCAACGAGATTGTGTTGTTCAGAAACAGAAAAATAGTTTTTGAGGTGCAGCATAATTTTTGGGTAATGGCAAATCTTTGTGTGGATCTAAAAAAAAATCTCTAGCGGGTGTTAGAGATTTTCTACTTTGGCTTTGCTATTTACACTCATTATCTTGCTTAATCACAACTTCGCCCAGATTGCCATGAACTCCGCCTCTAACTAAACAAAATTTCTTTCTTGTCCAGGGGTGGCTAAACACAATCGTTCCATGCTGGCCATAACTGCCACCAATTCCGCTATTGGTTTCACTATTCCAACTAATCAACGTTGCTACATTGCTACCTGCTTTACCTGCAACTTTTGCATCAATACCTCTAAAGGTTGATTTTATGGTTAACCCGCTGGGCAAAGGGATTTTCGCTCTACAAATTCCGCTCAAACATTCAGCAATTGCTGGCTTATCACCTGTATAGATGGCTACACTTCTAACTTCGCCATAATTTACGATTGCGTCATATCTACTTTGGGTAGTCCTGCATAGCAAGGAAAATGTGTTATAATTTTATTCTTTATAACCTACATTAAATTTTAGCTTATGAACTGTCCCAAGTGTAACTCTGAATACATATTGAAAAATGGTCGCACTCGCTCCGGGAAGCAAAATTTTAAATGTCGAGATTGTGGAAGACAATTCGTCATGACTCCCAGACATCAACCGATTTCATCAGGAACAAAAGAGTTGATAGATCGACTTTTATTAGAAAAGATATCTCTGGCTGGGATTGTGAGGGCGACTGGGGTTTCGGAACGGTGGTTGCAATACTATGTTAATAAAAAATTAGGATCTGTAAAAAGAGAAGTAGAAGTGAAGTCAAAAAAGAAAGGGAAGCTAATAATTCAATGTGATGAAATGTGGTCATTTGTAGGCAATAAGGATAACAAGCAGTGGATTTGGCTGGCAATTGATGCATCAACCAAAGAAATTGTAGGAGTATATATTGGCAAAAGAGATCAAGCTGGCGCTCAAGGATTATGGGATTCTTTGCCACCTGTTTATCGTCAATGTGCCGTAAGTTATACAGACTTTTGGAGCGCCTATGGAACAGTTTTTCCTAAAAAAAGATACAAGGCAGTAGGAAAGGAGACTGGTCTGACAAACTATATAGAAAGATTTAATAATACGATGAGACAAAGAATATCTAGATTGGTGAGAAAAACTCTTTCATTCTCCAAAAAACTCTCCAATCATATTGGGGCTATTTGGTATTTTATTCATGAGTATAACGCCAGTTTATCTATCAATTAAAACCCTGGATTTTCCTTGCTATGCAGGACTACCCTACTTTGTTTCGCTGTTTGAATTAACTGAACATGAGCTGCTGTAACTTTTGCATAACCTATCAATGCTGTTCCACCCAAAATTGCTACTGCTGCTAATTCACCAGCAATTACAATCGATACCAAAGATTCAACTAAATTAGCCATGAGAAATACCTGAATAACGACAGTGAACTGTATTTACAGCTCACTCTCTTATCGCGAAGCGCCCTCACCAACAAACTTCAATTGCTCTTTCTCTTAATTCTTCAAAAAGCCCCAGCATCCATTACAGACACTGAGGCTTTTCTATATTTAAGTTCGATCGAAATGAGACTTAAAATTCATCATTTTTATTGGCATATTCTTTCTTATTTGCATAATATTCAGTACGAATTTGCATCAATTCTTCAGTTGAATATCCAAACTGTTTGACGAATTCCAGAATTTCCGGCAGTAGCATTGAATGGATTTTGTACTCTAACCATTCAACTTTGAAAAGCTCGTACAAATCTAAACCTTTGAGTTCGGTATCATTGTCAGCCTTGAATTGTGACCAAGCCATGATACGAACAGCATCCCGCAAGTTAGCCGCTTCTTTCTCAGATTTAGTCAAGATTGTAATAGCCATAATAAGCCTCTAGGTAAAGTACACAAACAAAATTTCTAAATCAATCCCTTATGGCGAAGCCCTACAAAATGGTTAACTTTGCGGTTGCTTTTTTCTTTAACAAATTAGGAAATAAGAGTTAAATATTCTGGATTACTCCAAAATATTTAACTCTTATTCTACCATTCGATCGACTCAATCATTTTCGATCGATAACCTTTCGCTTGATTTAATTGCCACAAAACTAAACTAAATCTTTCCTCACTCATAATGCGAGGGACAGAATGGATTTGCTTACAATTAAACTTCACAATTTCACCATCATCTAACACACAGCTTTTGCCATCAACGACAAACTCTGCAATGCCAATATTTAGGGAAACTGCGATCGGTCTACCATACCCATGATCTCGATGATCGGCAATCAATCCACTACTGCCACCTCTTTTGTTGCCATGATAAGTCAACAAACCTATATCACAGCCTGGATAAAGTCTTTGGCAAAGCTGATACAACCTTTCGTCATAAAACCCAAGGCTGACTTGTCCGTTGCCAAGATGGACTTTGTTAAATAGCCAAAGTTCTAACCTTTTCTTGGTTAAGCTACTATGGCTATATTCCATTTCGCCAACTAAACCTCTCAAATACTCTTTTAATTCAGACAGATTTGGGATAACTTTCTTCATCTTTTCCATGATAGGCTCCTAATGACAATATTTCACTCACCTCCTTATCGCGAAGCGACCCTAACAGATAATCTCCTGTAGGTTCTTCTCTTTCGTTCGATAGATTGATAGATTGATGATGGAAAGTACAAACTCTCCACCATCAATATGAGCTAATTCAGGCTAAAACACATCTTCAACATCGTACTCTTGTTGTTGAGAATAAGCATTGCCATTGACGTTGCTGACATTACCATTGCCATTACTATTGCCATTTGATGTTCTGTTGGATTTCCCAGCAGCAGCCGTAGTTTTATTGGCATAGTATTTCGATCGAATGCCCAACAATTCTGCTTCGGAAAACTCTAGACTTTTGGCAAAAGCAAGAAGTTCTTCGTAAGTTTTGTCATGAATGTCTTCAACTTTCCACTCTGCATCGAATATCGCATAACCGCCATATTCGAGATCCTTGAGTTCTTCTTTGTTAGTAGCTTTGTACTCTTCCCATGCGAGAATTCTGAGTGCATCAATCAACAAACTACGCTTTTTAGCAGTTTTGGAAAGAAAAGTAATAGCCATGATGAAATTCCTTTGGTGTAATGGATTATGGAAAAGATAGATAACCTACCTCAACTCTCTATCGCGAAGCGCCCTCACCGATAATTTTCTGGGTAAGCTTGCTCTGAAAATTTGATGATGATGGAAAGATAAACTCGCCATCATCTATTTAAGTTAATGGTTAATCATCAGCAAAAGTTTCTGATGGATAAGGTTGTGCAATCGAGTAGTAGCATTCTCAATAAAACAACAATCCTTCGACTGAGAAACCTCTTTCTGTTGCTAATTGAGTAAGTTGACTCAAATTCATCGATCGAATCTTACTCTGTCTCCAGCGACTGTAGAATCTGGTGTAACGCTGGTTTAAATCTTCACGAATCTGAGGATTTGTATCAAACACCTCCCATGCGAGCACACGGAACGCATCACGTAGGCGTAGGGTTTTCTGTTCAGTTTGTGTATCTAGTTGCATCATGTTTCTGTTCTCCTGTTACTTGCGCGGGAAAATATCTTCTAAAAGCTGAATGAGACTGTCTTTGTTATCGATCGCCATCCTTAGTGCGTAAGGAAATAGCGTATCTGGTTCTGTTTCAAATTGGACTTTACCGCTTAAACGGGAAGACGGAAATGATACTTGAACAAAAGTCGATCGAGGAGTTAGTACCAGTTGGTATCTTTTATCACCCTTATTTTTGTAGCCAACGTATTGCTGTTTATTGAAAGGCAATAATTTCGTATTCTTTCCCACCCAATACTCTGCGATTGAAAACAAACTTGTTCCGCCTTCAATGTTGTTAATTTGGGTAGAAAGCAAATGAGGTACACCATCAACAATTTCAAATCGTTGAATTAAGTCGTAAACTATTTTGTCAGTCATTTGATTTTTTTGTGTGTTAATGAACAGGATTGTGTAAGTTTCTCTTCAAATACTGAGGAGAAATGAAGAGAAAATTACGATCCTCCTTCGCAGGGCTAACGCTAACGCTACTTAGCTAGTTTTTCTTGCAACGAATTACTTCAGCAACAAACTCAGGAGTTAAGCCACGTACTTTAATTTCAAACGGGAAATCTTTAATCCGCTTGGCTTTTCTGGGTTCAGCTTCTTTCTTGAGTGTGTACCCGCCAACTGTAGCTACTAAGTTTAGATATGTAGTAGCCTCAGTTTTCGATCGAATCCCTATGTACGTAATGAAGGATTCAAATCCTGATGCAGCATCCGGCATTTTTTCCCAATTGAATTGATTATTGGTTGTGCCGACAATCGTGATTCGATCGCTCAATTTTACTACAACGTAACTTCCGTGCGGCGAGGTTTCAATAACTTCACCTTCAACACCTGCGAAATTGATTTTGTTCATGATTAAGTTTCTAGTAAATAACTCAACACTTCAAAGCGAAGCAAAACATTAACAAACCTTGGAAACAGTTTCTGTGATTGTTTCTAGGATTGTTTCTAGGATTGTTTCTAGGATTGTTTCTAGGATTGTTAATGTTTTTGTAGCTAAGCAGGATGAGGAAAATGCTGTAGAGTTTGAATAAGATACTCAGGAGAAAGCCCGATCGCTCTCACTTGATAGGGATAGCCACGAACAAATTTGGAAAAACAGACATCCTCATTCGGAGTTCCGCCAGCTTTGGTGATTGTGTCTTTGATAAGTTCAGCTTCGTTGTAGGTATGTGTCCCTACATACAAGACAAACCGCTCTGATAGAAAACCTGCGAGATTGTCCGTTGTTTCATCCCAAGTAAATCGGCTTGTGTAAATGCCTTTGATAGCGATCCGATCGGATAATCGGAAAATAAAACAGCCGTGGTGCGGAGACAACGCCAACACCTCAGCTTGAATTCCACCGAAATTAATTCTTTCCATTTCAGTAATCTTGTTATTTCAGCATCACTTTACAGCGAAGCATAGACCTCTTCTCTTTCTACTGAAGTGACAGGCACAGGAGATGGAACAAACGACTTGAAACGAGCTTGATGTTGAATCCTGTGCTGATTACCTATCGATTGAAACACCTCTTTGACATTCTTGAGGCGAAGATGCTGAAGATTGATTGAACCTTGCGAATACTGTTGCCACAATCCTTGCTGGTACAGGTGCAGGCACATATAGAAAGCGTAATCTGGCAAAACTAACACTGGACATTTGATGCCTGTGAGATAAGGCTGAAATTCCTTCACTGGTTCCCCTAACTTATGTTTGCTACCTTTATTAATCAACCAGAAATCTGCTTCCGGGAAATTGTTTTTCACAATCCAGTCAAACAGGGATAAGTTTTCCATTTCGTTTGGGGAATAACATCAAATCCCCCAAACGAAGTATTTTCATTTCTCTTTTTTGAATTTAACTCACGTACATAGTCTGTACCTGTATCTGTGCATAGCGCGCACATGACCGTTACATGACCGTTACATGACCGTTACATGAGCATTGGGAAACAGAAACCTTTGGCTATGCGGTTCCTGTTTCCGAGTTAGAAGTTACCAGAAAATACTAACTTTCATCACGGCTGTCGATTTCCCAGGACAGAAGTTTTTCTTCAGTTCCTTGTTCTGTTTCCACAATATACTCAAAATATTGAGCAATTGTTGCTGAAGGAACGATCGACTTAACTGTAACTACCCCACAGACAGTCAAATAGAGGCTACCAACCTGGATGACATCGCCGTTGACACACAGCGGGAGTTGGCAAGAGAAGTGATATTCCTTCCTACCATCCACGCAAACATAGACACCGCCTCGCCAAACTAAATTCTGGCTAACTGGCAAATCAAATTCAGACTGGTCTGGACGGGAAATTGGGGTGACTAGCTTCTTTCCTGTTGCTGTAACTGTAAGTGACATACTCCCACGTCAAGCTGAGTACAGCTATGACGTGGGCATCTTTGCAGCCCGATGAAGGGTGTGCAAAATTTCCTTCGCGGTACTATCATCTATAGTTCCTACTATAGAAAGATTCCCGCTACGGCGTTTTATCCTTGGGAAAATGCCCAACCCAAGTCTCTTTAAATTAATCGCGGCATTAATATCACGATCGACCATTAAAGAATGTTGCTCATCCCAATAGCTTCGCATCCCGCAATCGGTGAAAACAATTTCATTCCGATAGCACAAAAGCATTGAGGTATAAGCAGGTTTTTGCGGAACGACGGCTGACCCAGCTTTTTCGGCTATGTATTCCAGCGTCTTAAAAAACTGACCGAACGCAGCATCCAGCCAAGACTTATTTAGTCCTGATTTAGCTGATTGACCGTTTGGGAGGTAAGTACCCTTATTATCTTGCTTAACTTTATTCCGTTTTGTTAAGCCTTTTAAGTTTAAGTCCTCATGAAAAAAGAATTTAGCTCCAGACCTGACAAGTCTGTGAGCTGTTTTGTAGTGGAAATCTTGGCGAGAACGCGCTATTTTTTGGTGCTGTCTCGCTTCTTTTTTGGCTAGTTTTCGTCGGGCTTTAGAACCGCGCTTCCGTTTGTTCCGCTTCCTTGATATCTGGTCTAACTTAGCTTGGTTTTTGCGAAGCGGTTTCAACGAAGGTAGCTTTTCCCCTGACGATGTTGCTAAATAGACATCTTCATGTAGCACCGCATCCAACCCAATTGAGTTATCCCAGTTTGGGGTAACTTTATCAGGAATAAACTGGGGTACTGAAGCGTCTTCAAGCATTATCTGGATGAACCAACCGTCAGCCTTTCTAGTTACACTAATTTGCTTAATAGTGAATCCATCGGGGATTGGGCGGTGCATCCGAACTTTTATGACACCCAACTTCGGCAATCGGATATAAAACCAATTCTTGCGAACCAGCTTAATCCAGTCGTTATTAGCCGTAGAAAAAGTCATCGTCCGGTAATCCGCTTCAGTCTTGAATCGGGGCTTACCCGATCGCCCGCCTTTACTGTCCCCTACTATAAACCGCTCAAAGGCTTTATCTACTCGCTTAGAAACATCTTGCAGAATAGTTGAATCTACCTGCTTGAAGTCCAATAGTTCGCCACTGTGAAAGACTTTTACTAGGTCTTTTTTGATGACTGGTAATTGTTGTTTTTGGGAATAGTAGTTAGGCTTCGCGAGGGGCGTAGAGATGCTAGCAACTAATGGGCAAGCATTTATAGCAGTCCGGTTACTCTCCCACCAATCAAATCGATCGCCTAGCTGCCTGTTGTAGCAATAGCGACAAATTCTCAACCAATGATTTAGGCTTAACTTTTGAATGGTGTTGGGATAGAACTGATACTGATATGTTACTTTCATTGCGCTACGACCTTTACGCATTTGCTGACAATAAAAATACCAGAAAAAACTATATTGTGTCAAGCAGTAATTTAATAATTATGTCAAGTAACGATGTTGGTAAATAAAGATTTGTTCATCTCGTCATCCACACCTTCATTGCTCGCCCGCTATGCTGGCGAGGACATGAAAATGTGGAATCCTCGATTCACGCGCCTCTCATCCCACACTAATCGAAGCAATATAGTGTGGGGATTCCCGTCTGACTAACTAAAGTCATGTCAAAACTCGCTGCGGAAGAACTCATGTCCTTACCGCAAAGCGTTTTTACGGTTAACCTCAGCTACTCTTACTTACAGATTAGGTCTGTTTCTGAATCTGTTTCTGTTTCTGCTTTTGTTTCTGTTACCGTTTCTGTTACTGTTTTTGTTTCTGAGGGTTCAGATTTTTTCCAGGGAGCAAAGATTTCAGTATCCTGGAAAAGTTCTTGAGGGCTGATGGTAGAGTTAGGACGTTTGAGGATGCCTTTATCTCGGTAAAGTGGCTGCTCATCCAAAGCATAAGCAACCAGTTCGCTGCATATCCATTTATCAGGATGATTAAGTAAATTGCTTAACAGTTCCTCCAACTTTCCGGTCAGCAATCGATCGAGCATCCGCCCAGGGAAACTGCCTGAGAGTCCTTGGGTTAAGATTGCGCCGAAATCGTATTGTTTGCCGACTTCCAGACTGGCTTTGTGTGCGATCGCATAACCTACCGCATCGTTGAAAAATATTGGTTTACGGAAGAAGATTTGACAGTTAGGGTCATTGAAGTATTTGCTTAAGGTGCAAACTTTGACTGTGTTATTTACCTTGTCTGCTTCTATACATTCATCTTCACCAGTGACAATCAGAGTATGAGTTACATGAATGTCACTGATCGTATCCCAACCCGTGAAGTAAGCAATTCCCAGAGATGTTAAATCTGTTCCTTTGTTGAGAAATCCAATGTACCCAGTTTTATAATTCACTTCATAATTTGGGGCTATGTCTGTTACTTTGATTGCTGGTTTTTCAGGAGATTGTGTTGTAAACATGAGCCTATATTCTAACTAAGTTAGTTAGAGTATAGCAGTTTTTAACTGTTAATTATTGGGTATTCTGACCAATACCATTCCAAGAATTTTTTGATGAATTGAGCAGTAGGTAAGTCATACGAACTCACATACCAAAGAAATAGAGGCTCATTTCTAACTCTTTCACAGAAACGAATAATGCGTCTATTAATTGTTCGGGTTTCAAATTGATTCCACAGAATCTGACGTTTTTCTTGGGCTGTTTTACCCTCAAAGAACGTTGCTATGTTAATTAATCCCTTACTCTGCTTTCTTGACCAAGTAGATAACGCAAATTCTTTCCCTTCATAACTAACGCAGTAATGATTTTTGAGAATGTCATCCTCAACCTCAACTCGCTTGCCGTTTCGCTCAAAGTAGGTTCCCTCCCGTCTGTTGACATCATAAGGAAAAAGGCTCATTGGATTGATGTGAATTTCTGACATGATTATCGTTGATATTAAAAGTAGTGTTTTGTTAGTCGTTTCCTGATTGCGAAGCACTTAACCAACAAACTACGTTAGCCTAGAAATACTGAGTTTCTAGGCTAACGTAATTGCTATAGCAAAACCATTTGATTTGTAAACAATCGATTCAATCATCACAAGCGTTTCAGGTTATTCTACATTCATGACTCAAATAGACTTGCTATATATCTGATTTGCCAAATAATCAACGCATCTGGCAATAAGTTCAGCATGGGAACGATCGGAAATATAAATCAGCTTTAATCTACCTTTATCTCGGTAAACTTCAGCTAATTGCATAATCGATCGAAAGATATTTGAATCAGAAACTAAATAAGGCTCATAGAAACCTTTTAGTCCTTTGCTAAAATATCTCGGTAAATGCTTCTGGATTTCTGCCCAGAGTAGTTGCCGATACTCCTCAACAGAAAACTTACCTCGCCAAAGTGGAGAATTATCTAGTTGGTCATAGCGATCCTTTAGACCTTCTGATACATTGAAAACTTCGTGGTCAATATCGATCGCAAACTTAACTTTCTCAGTGTTAAATTTATCGAAGTCAAACTTTTTTACGGTAATAGTCATGGCAATTACGAGGGAGAAACAACACTCCCCCATTGCGAAGCACACCTCACCCAAAACTTCAACTACCTCAAATTCGGATGATTTTAGTTTTGCCTTCAGTTCGATCAATATTGTCTTTGGTTCCGCGACTGTTGCCATCCCAGAGAGCCAAACCGTAATCGCAAACTGAACACATCATTTTGTCTCGATCGACATAACTGCCTGGAATTTCTACAGTTTTATACCCCGTTGTGTTTCTTGGCTTCCCGTTGCCGTTCCACAAAGCAAAGTAAACTGTAACTTTTTGATAGTTTTTGGAACGCAAATACTGCTGAACCAGACTGTCAATTCCTGCTGCATCACCGATGATCACGGGAAGTTCTAATTCAATGATGCGGTCGAGAGATTCTATTGCTGCGGATGGTAATCTAGAAATTGACCGACTTCCTGAAATCATTACTATTTTGGTCATGGTTTTATTAGTTGGTTTATTAGTCAAGTAAAAGATAGCCTCATATCTCATATCCCCAAGCAGGATATGAGATATGAGGCTTTTCCTTAGTCAAAATGAGTGAAGCCAAACTTGTAACTTAAGTCGTCTCGGCAGTTTTTCGCTACTATTCGATTCATTGCTGCTAAGGCTTCTTCTTTTGTGTAGTTTTCGCTACTGCAAATGCAATATGGTTTTCCCTTGCGAAAAATACCATAATACCCAATATGACCACTGCGTTTTGCTGATGCAGTTATATCAGTGCTGAATTTTACGTAAATTGCATTACCTACTGCTGCTAATTCACGGCGGGCTAATTCTTTCTCTTTCAGTATGTTACCTATCAGCAAAGCTTTTTGTACTGCTGCGGGGCGATCGCTTACATCCCACATTTCAGTCTCGCGAAATACTTCAATGCCGTCCAGAAAAATTTCGTAAGTAAATACTGTTTGTCGCAACTTTTCAGAATATTGCTGCTTAAGATTGCGGATTTCGCCTTTGATTTCAGGAGTTTCGTAAAACATAATTTTGCCTCAAACTAAAAAACTAAGCTGATAAACTTCAGATCACTTTTTTATCGCGTAGCGCCCTCATCGATAAACTTTCAAATTACTTTCTTGCTACCAATTGTAAGTGTTATAATTAAGATATCTTTTTCTTAATTTTAGATAAGAAGAATATGATGAGTTATGTAGCACAATTACGATCGCTGCAAAAGCTGGAAAGAAAAAGTAGCATGGAATTAAAATGTGTCGATTTCTTTGCTGGAATAGGAGCCTGGGAACTAGCCAGCAGTTTAGTTAATCCAATTTCTCAAGTGAAGTTTCGGACGATCGAACTCATCGAAATTAATCCACAGGCTCAGAAAGTATTACGATCGCACTTTCCAGAAATCCCAATTCACTCAGACGTGCGATCATATAATCCAACCCCACACAAAGCCGATGTTTTCTTCTGCTCGTTCCCTTGCACAAATACATCCGCAGCCGGAAAAAAAGAAGGACTCGCAGGCAACGAATCAGGATTATGGTTTGAAGCCTTGCGCTGCATTATCATCGGTAGCCCAACGTTTGTGGTTATCGAACAGCCTAAAGGATTTATCGATCGAGGATTACGAACAGCTACTGCCGGACTTCGACTGGCTGGTTATCAAACAGAAGTTGAAGTTATCAGCGCGTCGGAGCTCGGTGCGCCTCACGAGAGGCAAAGAGTTTTTATCATTGCCTACGCCGACAACCTTGCCCTTAAGTCGCGGGAAGGGTGGATCTGCTGGTCAGAATGTCTTGGAACTCACATTGAAATTGCAAGGGAGATTGGAGCGCGATCGGAAACTGAATCCAGAACTGTGTCTTTGGATGCTAGGGTTCCCGAATACTTGGCTGGAGTGCATTATGACAACTGGTGGAGAATGAATCCGCCACCAGTCAGTCCCGGATTAAAGCGTAGAACGCCTGGAAGACGACAAGCAGTAACTTTAGCTGGCTTATCAATCTGTGTTCCACAAGCTACAGTTCCCTTAATGCGTCTCCAGTTTCTTGCTTCCTTGCATTAATATTAGTAATTCTTATAAAGAGATGAGCAATGTAGAAAAGCAAATCCGTTTGTACCGTCAAGGGCTGTCTTATTCTCAGATAGCAGCACAGGTAGAGCGCAGTATCAGAGCATGGAAATTGCAGCCTTAGCAAGTCGAACCCACTCGATGCGCTACGCGCCCGCAAGCTACAGTTGACGAAATAAAAGCTCTCAGAGAGCACATCCTTAGCTTGAGAACGGATGGACAATCCATGAAGGCAATCGGTCAGCAAGCGGTGCGCTGAGCGAAGCCGAAGCGTTGGGGTTGAAGAAATTTTAGTTTATCGACATTAGAGATAATGCGTTTTTCAAAATATTGTTTAATGGTACGATCGTTCATAAGTAATTTTTTCTTAAATTGTAACTTAACAAAATTATGACTAGGAAAAACAAAATCAAAAACAAAATCAAAAACAAACAAAAGCAGAAACAAAAACACAAACTGTTTCTGGATATGAGTTATGGTAGAAAACTCAATTTGCGGTGTTTCGTGAGTAAGTCATTGCATAGCGATGCTCACGCTGTTTATTTAGAAATTGATCGAGGAAGAGAAAGAACATTTCGGCTAATCTCAGCTCATGCCAAAGTTATAGATGCCTGGAAAATAGTTGTTAATGGCGTAGAGCTTTTAGAAACTTTTAAAGCCAGCAATTCACAAACCAACGACGCTATTACCCAGGCTTTCATCCATCAGTTAGTTGCGACTTATGGTGATTATTCATCAGATGATGCTGAATATAAACCCATAAATGGTGCAATTCTCATTTTGGGTAACAGGAGGCTGATGGAGGGTGGTTCCATAAATGACAAACAGCTACCCGAAGGCATATCCTTTGAACCTATTAAGCCTCCTGTTACCCAAAAGTGGAAAATCTACCACCGGGAATGCAACCATTTAGATTATCCTGATTACCCTCATGGTATGTATGCGATCGGTCTTTCTGAGATGGAAGCTTTGAGAATAGAAAATACTGAAAATATAATCATCAGTAATGTCTATCTTATTGCTGCTTTTATTGCCGATTTTTTGAATGAAAACAATCCCAGTGAATTTTATCTGTCTCAGTTACAAGTTGATCAACTTTTTGCTGATGCAGAGAAAACTTTCTCGACTGAACTCACAGCTTCTGAAACACTATTTTCGTGCTAACCACAGCAGTGACTTCGACATGAGTTACTTAAATTGATAGAACCCGTTGGAATTCCTTGACGACATAGTGGTAAAACTTGGGATTCCGATCGAACAACTTTGAAAACCTGTTCGGCAAACAACTAAATCCTTGTCGAGTCAGCTCTTCTACCAGAAAAAACACCGCAAACCCAAAATAGAAAAGCTTAGGAGCTATATCACCCTCTGGTGTAAATCCTTCCGTTGATATGTAGGATTTCCCATTGCGATCGACATATTAAACAAAGTAGAGAGTTCCGCCACCATTCAGTTGGATGAATTCTCTACTTTGTTCAGTCAGAGTTCCGTTTGGTCGATGATGTTTAAATTCAGTAAACATTTCGACTGTCAGATTCTTCATCTGTTCTAGTTGCTGATTCAGTCGTCTATTTTCAGCCTCTAACTGCAAACATTCTATTAACAAATCGGTATGTTCAGACATATTAATTTTCTAAATTCTTTGTTATATTATAGCAAATAATTATCTGCAATACCGCTTCGCTGTCAGGTTTTGATTCTTCTACATTCTAACTCAATGATTAACTTAACTCAAGATACAACTAAGAAGTTAAAGCCTTCTGTAAACATCCATTGTGATGGCGCTTGCTCAGGAAATCCAGGACCAGGTGGCTGGGCTGCAATTCTCACAATTCCTGGTAAGTCAAACAAAAAAGCGATTAGTGGTAAATCTGACACAACCACTACTAACAATCGCATGGAATTAACAGCAGCAATCGAAGCTTTGAAAGCTCTCAAGAAACCTTGCAAAGTTACACTTTTTTCGGATTCAACCTATGTTGTCAACACGATGAGTAAAAATTGGAAGCGTAACGCCAACCAGGATTTGTGGGAAGAACTTGATAAGTTAGCAAAAGTTCATGAGGTAACATGGCTGTGGCTGTCGCGGAATTCAACTCCTGAGTTGAGTGAGTGCGATCAACTTGCTAAAGAGGAAAGTTTAAAGAAGTCTAATGCTTAAAAGTAGGTGAAATTGGTAGGCATTAAGTGTGGAGTTTGAATTACAATATTTATAATAAATATCTAGAACAACCCCCCTTACTATGCCTACCAATGCCATCGCCGATGTCTGGGCAAACTTCCAATCACTAACAGGAGTCACTGAAGTCAAAAAGATAACAGAGGCTCCCCAGCAATGGCTAATGGAACAGCCACTAACTCAAGCATTATTGGCTCATCCAACGGGCAAAGCTGTTTTGGGTTGGCTTGAATCATCACAAAATGTAACAGCATTTCCTATGCTGATAGGTCAATGTGGAACTGCTTTTCTTGAGACATCCCACGGTATAAACAGGGCTTACAACAGCAAAGTTTATGATAATTTAGCTGGTGCCGGTGAGAAAGCACTCTCTGTACTAACTTCGACAAGCACAGAAAGAGGTATTTACGGTGATGTTATAAATGCCTTCAACAACAACCTAAATCTACCAGAACTGTCAAAGACAGGGATAAAAATTGATTATGCTATGGATTCCGCTTGGTCATCAATTAATCAGAAAAAGCTTCAAATGCAAGAAGAAGCTAGAAGATTAAGGGATAAATATTACCAAGAATTGCAAGATGAGCGACTAAAATTAAACGATCGACGTAGAACACGAGCTAAATACAACCAAGTTGCTAAAAGCTTGGTTGCTATGGGTGATGCACCTATCCCTTCTCCCAAAATTGTACGTTCTACGACAGGTACAGGTACAGGTACAGGTACAGGTACAGGTACAGTAATAGCTCATAGCAACTACGATATAAACTCAATTTACAAGGATCGAATCTTGTCAATCCGAAGTGTCCCGGTCAATGCAAGCGCTTTGATAATTGTCCCAGTAGTAGCGCCGATCGTAGCTGTTGGCGGTGCTTTGGCGACTGTAGGGATTACAGCAGGCATAATCTCTAGCATAGCAAGCTGGTTTTTGACCAATTGTATGAATCTGATTGGAATACCAGCCAGTTTAATTTCAGCTCTTACTCATTGTGTAACTTCGATCGTACTCAAAGTTTCAGGAAGTTCTGGAGCTGAAGCACTAAGATTCTTTGCTGCTTCGGCTTTAAAAGCTAACGAAGCTCTGTTGATGACTGTTTTTGGTACGACGAATATGAATGTTACTGCGTGGATGTTTTTGTTGGGAATGGCAGCTCCGATTTTAATTGTCTCAATCATCATTATTTTAGCCATGCGAAACAAAACTGCATTGTCGAAAACTCTTTACATCTTTGGAGATTTAACCGACAATCCTAACCGATTTAATTTGATGGTAGCTTCCATGTACGACACTAATGCGATCGAAATATTGGACAAATTCAAAGCCTCAGCTAAAGAGATGCGAGACACTGCTCGACTTAGTATGAGCCAAATTGTCGGACTGGGGATAGATGCTAAAAATCAGTATGCTGTTTGTTATAATTTAACTAATCCTGATAACCCGATTCAAGTCACTGGACAAGAAGCGATTGTAGCATTATTAGGAGCCGACAAAGTTGCTCGAATAGCAACAGGTAGGCTGAACTTTATGGACTTCATTTAATCAAATATGCCAACAGAATATGACCTCAAATACGACTGGTACGGCGCAGATAAAACACTGGCAAAAATATCAACTGTTGCTGTTTTGTCTGTGTGGGATTGCATTGCCAAACAATGGTCAAATACTCCCAAGGTAACTTTGCGAAATACTCTGCTTTCAGGGTTGCATAAAGATGTTGGCAAAGATAGATTTTGTATTGGTGAAATTCCAGAAAATACCAAAAATGCAGCTTTGCTAAATCCATTTATAGCGAACAAAACCGATCGATATCAACTGGATTTAGCTAGCAACTCCCGCAACCACGGCAGATTCACATTCAATTTGGCTCCTATTGGGAAAGAATACTATGGAACCAAAACAACGGAACAATGGAAACGAATTATTTACGGCAGTATTCTTCACACAGGATGCAAGCATTTAATTGGGCGAGAATTCAGTTACATCATAGTTGATGATACAGCCAGAGATGCAAATGGAAATCCGCAAGATGACCCAATAAATAAACGGCACTGGAACAGCGGAGACAGTCACGGAAAAGCTTCCAGAGAATTTATGCAATTACTCGGCGCGGGAACAGTCGAATTTAATCCTGATGAAATTGATGCTGATATTCCTATTCAGTTTAGGATAGCTGCATTTAAAAAATGGGTAGCCAAAGGGACGATCGCCTATAATCCCGCACTAGATGGCTCTGGCTATGATCTGGTCATTCCTTGGAGTTCACTCAAAGGCAACAAACCCGCCCTCGGAAACTACAGAGAAAAACTGCTTTGTGGGCTGGTATTTGAGGCGGAAAAGCGCACAGCAAAAGCAGGCTGGATGCTATTTCAATGGTTTAAGTTTGAAACTCTGGAACAAGACAAAATTATCAGCCGACTTCGAGCTAAATGTGAAAAGCTAGCAGCAGCTACTAATTCTATTCAAGCCTTGGCTAAAGAGTTGAGAATCCATCAAGTAGAAGCAGCGCAAGAGCGCGAACAAGGCGAATCCATTCAGTCAGAGGCAGAGTATGTCAACACGGCGATGGAGATTATTAAATATGACATAAAAGGGAGATTGTTACTGCATCCCTACATCACCGGGAAAGTAGCTGAAAGGCTTCGTGCCGTTTGGCTCAATTTAGCAAAAGCAGCCGGAGTTCGTTTCTGGTCACTGATGTCCCAGCCTGACGAATATTTCCAAAAATACGAAACTACGGACGCTAACAACGTAACGACTTTTAAGGAAAAAGTATTTTGTGCACCTGGCATGGCTCCCGGCGAGTACATCGTATTTTGCAATCCCATGCGCCACTGGGGAGACTGTCAACTGTGGATCAACCGTCATGAGGGAACCTATGCCAAAGGTTCAGGATTGATGGCAGCCTCGACAAAACTCATGCTGAATTTGGGGAGAGACTTTGACGGGGACTTTGTTCAGCTCATCGCATCCAAGGAGTATCCCAACTTAAGGAATGCGATCGCCAACTTCAACAAACCTCCATCAGTCAAGAAACTCCCCAAAATGGCACTACCGGGAACTTTGCAACAGGTCGCCATCAATTCGATGAACGACAGCACCGGGATTGTGGCTTCACTTCTCGGTCGCGCCAGAGGTGCGGGTGCTGAAGGGATAGTGCTGATAATTCCCCCCGGCGGGATGCAAACAGCTCCCAAAGAAATGGCAATCATTGACTTTCTCAGTCAGGAACTTCAAATCGCCGTAGACTCGCTCAAGTCGGCATATCCCAACAATGACAAGGGTTTGCAAGCGGTGACCAATTACCTCAACAGTCTCGGTGATGCAGGTAAAATTCCGTGGCTCAAAGACTTTAAAGAAAAGGATGTTTACCTAAGCCGACCCTGTGCCGTTGCGGATGATGCGATCGATACCATCTCCCGGCTGGTCAGAGTGGTTAACACCTACTGGCGACCAGCTCAGTTAGAAACCAACATCGACATCAACTCGTTTCATAATGCACTGTTTGAGGGAGTTGATGTAGCCCAAGAACAGCTCGATTTTGCGTTTGAACAGCGCAAAGGATATGCCAGAGAAATGCAAGGTGCGATCGCCTGGAAAGAGCAAAACGATGGTGACACTACCAAAATTCGTGAAGTTTCTGCCAAATATCAAGCTCTCAAAGAGTCAGCTCTTGAACAATTTGCAGATGCTAACAGTCAACCCTATACCGACAAATCCTGGGCGGCTGCTTACTGGCGCGCTGTTCATACCGGAGCCGGAGAGCTGAGCACCGGAGCGCTCGTGTTTAACCTATTTCGAGAGGAGATTGTGACTGAGTTGCAAGAGAATCCTGATACTCTGCCCTATTTCAACGTTTTTAACGTCCACAAACAAGAACCCAATGTCTGGAGCCGAGGTGAATGGACTGGGCAGAATGTACTCATTCGCATTGTCCAGCGGATGAAACCTGCCAGTGGCAAACAAGCCGCGCGAATGGAGTTGGCGATCGATATGAGGTATCCCGACAGTACCAAAAACATCGGCTATTTTCCCCTTGGATGGGTTGCCGAAAAATATCGAAGTAAAGTTGCGATCGGCGAAACTCGCGAAATGCGGATTTACACCGACGGCAAATACATGGATGAGGCGGGTAGAACTATTACCAAAACAGCTCGTTTATTTAATCAATCCCTGAGTCAAGAGCAGATTGATTTCTTAAATGGCAAAATGCCAGCAGGTCTTTATGGCCCTGAAGACTTTGGTTTACCACCTAATTAATGATTAGTGGTATTTACGACAAGTGGTAAATACCACTCATTTCATGATGCTTTCATCCCTAAAAATGAGAAAAATATTTCTGATTTATTGTGCTTTTATAAAAATTAGGGCATAATCAAATCAAGCGTCTCTCTCAATCAGAATTTTAATTATGGCTTCAGTTGTTGAAAATCTCCCATTTGGAGAAGTTATCTCCAGTGTCGTAGCTTCTCTAGAAAGCGGAAATGACATCAAAATCGAAGGATTCGGAACCTTCTCATTAATTGAAAAACCCGAACGGGAAGGACGAAACCCAAGAACAGGCAAACCAACCACTTACAAACCTACTCGCCGACCGAAGATTACGTTTGATAGGAAGTTCCTGGAAAGGGTTTATGCGGGTGCAAGTGCTCCTGAAACTTCCCCTGAAACAACTTCGGCAACAGCTCCAGTAGCAGACCCTGCAACGACTCTAGCTCCCACAGCAGCTCCCACAGCAGCTCCCACAGCAGCTCCCACAGCAGCTCCCACAGCAGTTCCGGTAGCAGCTCCAACAGCCCCTGTTTTGCCTCCTCCAATTCCAGCCGAATTGCTTACTGTTTCTGCACCACCAATTATCTGGCAAATCAAAGCCCCAGACGGTAGCTTTATCGAAGTTCCGAGCCAGGATCTATCCAAGTGGGGAGTTGGTGCAAATACTCCAATCTACTCTGCTGCCACTGGTTGGAAATTAGCAGGGAGCATTCCTGAACTCGTAGGGCTGGTCTAATAGGAAGAGCTTCAGCTAAACTATATTGGCGGCTAACAAACTGCACAAAAAAAACCTGAGTGACTGCACCCACGCTCAGGTTTTTTTCATGTTTCTTGTTTCTAACAATTTCTAAGAATTTGTTAGAATTTCTTAGCAAGTTTAAACAAAAGCAGAAAATACGGGATGTCTCAACGCCCGGGCAACAGTAACACCGAGATGGATAATTTCGATCGTTCTGTTCAGATAACTAGCTTGGTTGGCAAAGATAGTCGATCGTTCCATATCGCTAAATCCGGTTCCGACTTTGCCATTGACGATCCGACCGTCGATGTTACCGCTCACTAACAGATTGCCCAGAGATGCAGAATATTTTCCTGTTCCTTTGGTGAAGCCAGCAACCTGCAACTGACTTTTTACAAAGTTCTTGACTTTCAGCAATGCGATCGATCGACCCTGGAAATAAACTGAATTCGGGTTCCGCAGCATTATCCCCTCAGCCGATTGTCCTGATGCTTTGATTGAGTCGGCTTCCGCTTGAATGATCAGAGGGTTATTCTCAATCAACCTCTGCGGAACGTAGCTAACCTTCCCCATTGCCGGAAAGATTTGCTGAACCTGGCTATATTCGTCTGCTGCCGGGATGTTCGGATATTGAGTAAAGCCGATCGCAAAGATGCGGAATTCAACTCTAAGTTTATTGGCAGCCTGAGTTGCTTTTGTTGTACGAACAATTCCCGAAATTCTATCAAAAGGTTCTCCGGGAATGTACAACTCGCCATCCAAAAATGATAAATTGTTGGCTGACCTGATACTTTCACAGATTTGCTCAATTTCGGTCAATCCTGAATATCGTGTTTTTCCCGATCGACTTCTTAATCCATTTGTCGGATTTTCGTACAAACACCGCACCCCGTCCAGTTTGGGGCTACTGAGCCATTCAGTTACACCATAGTTTTTGGTGGGACTGTAAGTGTTTGCTAATTGCAGTAACATTCTTGTTGCTCCTTGACGAGTTAAACAAATCGACCCAAAGCAGGGCTTCGGAGATTGCCTGTCGCTGTCAATCCCATATAAACGATGAGAACTTGTTTGCCTATATAAGAATCTCTATTCATCCACAGACCCTGTTCTTCTTCATCGTTCAAACCATAAACACGAGAAACTTTGGTAACTCCATTCACTGTGCCTTCAACGGACATATAACTCACGTAACCCACTATTAGATTTTGCGTAAATCCAACAACAGTAAAGATTCCGCTTGTTATGCCTTTCACTTTGAGAAGATTGTCCGAGCGCACCCCAGAATAAACTGAGTCCAGATTTCTGAGGATGATTCCTTCAGTTCCTCCAGCATTAAGAACGGTGGTTGCTTCATCTAGAACGCCTAGAGGTGTGTTCCGAATTAGTTTTTGAGGAATCAAACAAATCATTCCCTGTGCCGGAATGATTTGTTGCATCAGATTCATCATCTGTTGTGTTGTTAGGGCGGGATTTGTTGCCGACCCAACAGCAGAAACTCGGAATTCAACAGCAAATTTTTCATCAAGTTCATAGGTAGCACGATCGCGAACTAATACCGTAAGTTCATCAAGTGATTTCCCTGGGATGAACAGTTCACCGTCTAGGAATGATAAATTATTCGCGTCACAGAGACTGCGACAGGCTAACTCAAGTCGATCGAGTCCTACAAATCGAGTTGTCAAAGTCTGGCTTCTTAATCCGCGTGAGATGCCATCCCGTGTGTAAATACAACGAACTCCGTTAAGCTTTGGGGTGCTTAGCCAAAATCCAATCATGTATTCTTTAGCTGGATTGTAAGTATTTGGTACTTCCGCTATAAAAGTCATGGTTTTATTCGTTAATTAACTGCCATTATGAAATTACTGACACATCGCACAGTTTCATTGACGATTTTGTCAAACATCAACGCTAATTCTCGGTTATTTGGTTGATACCTTATTAAGCCCCATTGTCCAGTAGCAGCAATTGTTAAGTCAGATTTAAAAATCATTGCTGTGGAATGGAACCAGGTGTTAAAGATTGTGTTCGGCATATTTGCACAAATTAACAACCCTGAACTGTTTGTAAAATTCATCATCACGTCCACATTGAGTCGAACCAATTTTCCGCAAGTTTGATAAGTTACACTCCCTGTTACTCCCGCCGATAATGGCAAAGAAACCGGGGTTGACCATACCATTGTTCCTGTTGCACCAGTGGCACCAGTATCACCTTTAATCCCTTGAGCTCCCGTTGCTCCAGTATCACCTTTGGGGCCGGGAATTCCTTCTGAACCGATCGCTCCTGTCTCTCCCTTCTCACCACGTTCACCACGTTCACCCTGAATGCCCTGAATACCGGGTTCACCTTTATCACCTTTATCACCTTTATCACCTTTGGGTCCTTGGGAAGGAGTGGGAGTAGGAGTAGGAGTAGGAGTAGGAAGGTCGGAGATTTGAAGAGTAGCAGTAGCAACTTCAATAACGCTACCAGCAACAACCAATTCTGCTTTTAGTTCTCCGGGTTCAGAAACAGAAACATTGAATGGGCTGGTGCTATCTTCTTTGACGACTGTACCATTGAGACTAAATCTGACCAAAGCTCCAGTTGGTCGGTTAGCGATCGTGGCAGTCACCAACTTAGCGGCTAAAGTTGTTGTAGTTTCAGTGAGAGTTATTTTGGGGTCATTAAGTTTGAGTTCAAAACTGATTGAGTCAGTCGATCGAACCATTGGAACTGTAGCTTGGTCAATATCTTCTGCTTCGATCGAATGAATGCCGGCTGCGGGGATTGGAATATTTAATTGATATTGATATTCTACAAATCCATTAACATTGATCGAAGTAGCTGACTTATCAATTCCTACGATCGTTCCGTTGAGTTTAAAACGAACGTCAGTATTTAAGTTACTGTCGGCGATCACCTTGACTGTCACAGTATTAGGAACTGTGTTTGCTTGGACAATTTCTCCTGAAACTGGGGAAATAATTCTTACTGGCATGGTTTGATTATCCTTAATTTATTTTTTGTCTGCAAAACAGAGTGGGATTAACTGTCGTTTTGAATCAACGTTTGAGCAATAATCACCTCACCATCGCTAGATTCACCAGTGATATACAGTCCGATATACGGATTGAATATCACATTATCAATATCAAAAACGTAATAAACTTTGGGATTTTCTAACTGATTAAAAACACCATACAACTGAATAAAAAACTCAGATTTTTCGAGTGGTAGTTGTAGATTTTCTAAATCACCTTCAGATTCTTGAACTATTGTCTCCACAATGACCAGCGTATCAATTACTAAAGGCTTAAATGTTTGGTCAAGTGTTTGGATTTCAATTCGACGTTCTGGCGGTTTGTAAGGCACACTCTTGTTTGAGCCTTTTTCCGAAGCGCGTCGCAGAGCAGCATCGCGAGAAAGAATGGTTTTTTCAGTCACTTTCTGTCTGTGGCGACTAACACTTAACGGTGAATCACCATCACTTGGCCAGTAGTTATAGTCAACAAGAATGGAGCGAAGAAGTTTTAGTGCCAGAACTGCTGTTAGCATAGTTTTTGAATGTGTAAAAAATAGTGTAATTAATCCCGTTTGTTTTTCGTATAAGAAAACAAACGGGATTAATTATCAGGTTTGAACTAGCAGAGATTGAGCAATAATCACCTCATTATCGCTGCTTTCACCAGTAATAAAAAGTCCTGTATATGGGTCAGAACCTGTCATATTACCATCAACAACATAACAAACTTTGGCATTTGTTAGTTGTTTGAAAATGCTGTAGAGTTGCACCAAAAATTCGGATTGTTCGATCGGTATCTCCAATGTTTCCAACTCAGCCATTCCACCTTGTACGTTAGTTGCTGTTGCTTGTACTTCAAGCAGTGCAGTAGCAGCTAAAGGTTTGAATGTTTGATCGAGTGTTTTGTATTCAATTCGTCGTTCTGGTGCTTTGTAAGCAACTTCTGGATCTAACTCCTTCATTGCTGTTCTTCGCATGGTTGCATCGCGGGAAAGAATCGCTTTGTCATCTAAAGCGGTTTTCGATCGTCTGACAGAAAGAGGCGAATCGGATTCGGATTCGGGCCAGTAATTGTAGTCTACGAGGATTTGGCGTAGCAGTTTTGCTGCTAGTCCTGCTGTTAACACCATGTCACTTACTAAGTAATAAATTATTTTTTAGCTTATATCCCTTTTCTGTTTTTGAGTTCATACACCAAAAAGTTGACTTTTATCCCATTTTGTTATAGAGATAAAAGCCAAAAGTGTTAATCGGATTCTGAGCAATTGACTAGAATAACAGAGACAGAATCTGTGGGAAAATTATTAGCTTTGAAGTTGTCCTGTAGAGTCGCAACTACTTTCTCGGCTTTTTCCTTAGACTCGAAGAAATAGGCTTCTTCAAAATCAGTAATCCATTCAGGATTTTCATAGTTAGCCAAGAACAAAATACTACCATGTTCGGTGGCAGCAGCGATTGAATAATAAGCGTAGCAGATAACAAATCTGTGCTCAATCAAAGAAGGAGCATCAGCATTAGGGTTCGGAACAGGGGAATTGAGCATAAAAAAACCAGTAGCGAACTGGTAAACCGCTGCTGTTAGGTAAGAAATTAAGAAACAAGAGACTTGAAAGTATGGATTCTTGTCCAATCGAAAGTATTTCCGATGTAACTGTCAAATAAATGACTGTCACCGCGAAACAAAACCTTGTTGGCAGTAAACCAATGACTTTCGCCACTACAATCTCGAACTAAGGTAAAGGAACGGGAATAGCAGGGAACGATGGCGGTTCCCGCCCCGCAAGCTACGGTAATTCAATTGCACCAACCGCCCAACCTGGACACCAAACATTTCCATAGTGAAAGAAACAGTCTTTTGGTTCAGGAAACCAAGTAATGTGTTCTTGAGTGATTTTTAAGGTTTCCATAGAATCACCAGACAATTTCCTGAAAACTCTTAATCTTTGTCCAATCGAAACAATTCGCTGCGTAAGTATCGAAAAGGTGAGTTTGACGATGATTGCCGTCTCGAATGGCAACATTTTTAGCAGAAACCCAATGGCAGCCACCTTCAGCATCACGAATCAAAGTCAAGCAACGGGAATAGCTAGTAGGGATAGGAAGCTCAATTTGACCGATCGCCCAGCCAGGACACCAATTAGAGGGATTGTACAAGAAGAAACAATCTTTGGGTTCCAGAAACAAATCAATGTGTTTCTGAGATGTTTCTGTTTTTCCATCGTTTCTACCGTTTCCATCGTTTTTGTTTCTCTTCGATTCAATTTCTGCAACAGCTTGATTGAAAGCTTCATCGGTAGGTTCTTCAATGATACCAATCAAACAAAACCATCGGAGTTGGAGAGTTCGTCCGCTTCGGCAAATAGTTTTTTCTGCGCTATGGCATAAGTGCTGGGAGCCGCCATTGAGGAGTTGGTGGTAATAATATGTGAGCCGTTCGGGGGGTAGTTCGATCGGTTTCTTCCCACCAAAAGGACAGCTATGACACGGTTTTTCTGGTACATTGTAAGCACTTAAATCTCTTGCCATGTGTTTTAGGGCTAGTATGAGTTCTAACCTCCCAGTAGAATGAGAGGTCAGTGGTCAGTAGTTAAACAGATTCTGCAATTTTATATGCTGCTAAATTCTCATAGTTAAAGAGCCAAAACATCATCACCCTAAAGCGAAGCATAATGGTTTTCTTTTGCCCTAAATTGTTAGCTCGTAAGAAGCGCAAAAGCTGACGTAGCATTTCTTTATAAATTGCTGTGATTTGGTTCGATTTGTTATAAAGAGCTAAGAATCGATCGAATAGATAGGCAAGGTGAAGGCGACGGTTTCCGCAACTCGGCTAAATAAACCTTCATTTACATCGAAAAGCTAAGGAATCTGTGACAGTATCTCTAGATTTTGCTGATTACATTCATGAATTCTCTAGTTTTTTCAAGAATCACGGTCATCAGTTTGGTATAATTGTGACAGTATCAGTTCCCTATTTGGAGACATTACTACCGGGAGCGTGATGTTTGGTAGAATTCCATTGAGCTAAACTTTCCAGCAGCGATCGTCCAACAATCTTAAAATCTGTGCAGCAACTCGAACTTTTTCCGCAACCCAAACCCAGCTCCGCTAAATCTCCTCAACTAACGATGAGTTCCGAGGCTTTGTATTCTTGGAAACAACGCATTTTTGAACACCAACAATCTGAAAGTGCGCCACAACCGCGACAGGGAAGTCTATTCGAGTTAGCTCCAAATCCCTGTGACTCCAACAGCATAGACCCGTTTGCCCTGGAATTACACAATCTCTCATTTTGTGAGAAACCGGATTGGGGCGATCGTACTTGCCTCTACTTCGTCATTGATAACGCCCTTCCATTAGTTCTTTACGTGGGAGAAACAGACCGCACTCCCAAACAACGTTGGACGAATCACTATTGTCATAGCTACATTGGCAACTACATCGAACTGCATCGGCGTTATTCCCTAGATGTGAGTGTAGCCATAGCATTTTGGTACGGAGCGCCGAGCAATCGAAAAAAGCGGCTGCAACTAGAGTCCGAGCTTATCTACAAGTGGAAGTCGCCTTTTAATAAAGAATGCTGGCAATATTGGGGACAGCCATTTGGTAAGTGAAACTGCTGGGATTCCGCACCTGATAGCAAGTTACTCAAAAAAGTATTATTTGACCCTGCGAACTGGAGAAGTAAGAAAGAGACAAAATCCCGGTTAATAAGCGTAAATGTAGTAGAGGTTGGTAGCAATGCTGCCAGGCAGATTGCATCCGTGCTGTTTCCGTATCTTAAATCTTAGCAAACCGAATTTCTAAGGCTCCCATCCTCATTTTAACCGGATATAGGTAAATGCGAGCGAAAGGTATCAGTAACAGTTCGAGATTGTTCCAATTCACAGAGATTGTTGAATTACTAAACAATCCTTGAAAAAAACCGGATTTCTAGCTGTTTACATAAGCCTCTAGAGTATTTCGAGAAAATCCATGAAAAACATTGTTTATCGATATTCACTCTTGTGTAGCCTAGGACTTCTAACCTTCGTGCCGCTAACAGGAATACTCTCTCCTGGTAGCAGTAGCAGCCAGCTTTCCCCATCAGTTAGTCAAAATCAAGTTTCACGTAAACCTGCTTCCAGTACAAAGCAATAAGTAACTACACAAAATTAATTACATAAAAACTCCTTGCTAGGTAAGGCTTTCACGCGAAATATTGTGTAATTAATTTTGCACGACTACTTACAAGAATTCGGCGTATGGTGTTAGCTTGAGCTATCCCAGCAATTGGCGACCTACCAAGGGCTATGAAGAACGCTTTAGCGGTGCTGATGGATTCTTCCAAGTAACGGGGTTGTCGTCACCGCCACGGTCAACGATTCAGAATGTTTGTAAGAGTGTAATGAATCATAAACTCAATCCCTATGGTACTCGTCCCCGGATGCAGAGGTTACAAATCCAGGGCCGCCCAGCGTGTTTAATTTTGCCTTCCTCTGACCAAGATCGGACGTTGGAAAGAATGGCAACGCTCATTGTCCGCTATCCCACACCGATTCGCCTGAATGGGGGAAACTACAATCACCTCATGTTGTCTGCGAACAAGGAAAACATTCGCCAAATTACTAACGGGCTAAGATTTACAATACCAAGGCGATAGTGTAGCAACCGCCAAGGCTGTTAGGGCATAAAGTGTAAATAGCCCCAATTGCGGTGCGATCGTAAAACCTATTTTAAAAGTTGGGTTCTCAAACAGCTCACCGGAGGCAAAAGTTGTAGATGTTACTCACCAAAATCGATGCACCACACTTAATTTCTGTAAATCCAACGCTTAGTAGAGATTGAGTTGGTGCCAGATTTTTCCCAAGTCGCTGTGTGATTGCATAATAAGAAGCAGACGCATCTCCATCTACCCATGAAAAAGTACCTCAACCTCGCCATCGCCCTCATTGCATCGCTCAAGCCCAAATCCAAAATACCCATAATCGACACTTATGGTCAATTCACGCTTAACCAAGACGAGCAGCAAGCTCTCATGGAATGGCTCTTTGCTAGTTTGATGGGTGCGGGGTACTTCGGCAAAGCTCACCTGATTTGGGATGATGGCAAAGACAGAGAGCGGGAGATATTTACCGCACTGATGCGAAACGAGCCGATATTCCTGTACCGTCAGGGAGCGCGACCCACTCCAACAGTTGAGGGATATTGCTGGCGGTTGATTGGCGAACATCCGAGTTTGCGGGTGTATGAGTTAGAGATGGAAGTTGAGGGAGATTGAGGGCGATTGACAGTGATAAAAACAAGAAAGCCCCAGCATTTTACCGGGGCACGACCAGTTATCGCAACTTTAAAGCCCTTGATTGTACTTGAATCAGCAGCCTTTCAGCGCTCTGTTGAATCGCATCATCGGGGTGCATATCCTAAATACCAATCAGTCGGATAGGGGTATCTTGCACTATGCCTGCAAATACTGCAACGCTACGCAGGCAACCCTAATGCCTTCAATATCATTGGCAATAACTTGCTGCACGCTTCTACAATGCTAGCAGTCTGGGGTAAACTGCTCAATGTTGCCTCAAACATCTTCCTCGCTTTTCGTGTCAGCCCTTCTTTTTTAGCAGGTTCCTCTGTTTGCTTAGCTTCTGCCAAAGCTTGCACCTGCTCTAATAAATCGGCTTTGTCGTGGTCGAATAGGTCGGAATCATTTTCGATCGCTTGTTGGAGTTGTGTTAAAAGTTCTTTGATGTTGGGTTCATCGGTTTTCAAGGAATTGGGCAATTGATTGAGAGTGTTGGTCACGTTGCCGCTAATCATGCCCAAATTAACAACTCCATCACCGCCAACTAACCCGCTGATGTCGCCAATGCTGCCACCGTCTGAATGAATGTTGATTCCCTTATTCTGAGTCACGATTAATTCTCCTTGAACGATTTGAATTGTTTCTGCGTGAATCTTAGATTGATGCGTACCTGTTTGAATAAACTGCTCAATCGTATCTTTAAGTGTACGAATTGCAGAGTCTTGTGCGACCAGTTTTAACTGAACGGCAAGCGGCAATTCCTTGTGGATTCGAGCGTAATCTGTAAAATACTCGTGGCTTAACTCTGATTTATCGGCTCCCGGTGCAGTGGTAAACCGGAGATTCAAGCCATTGTTGCCCCGCCGTTCGATCGCCACAAACCGTAGCTCTTGCTCTGGATGGTTGGCTGATAAGTTTTTAAGTGCAATGGAGATGGCGCGGGGGTCAATATCCTGACTGTGGTACAAATCTAGAGTATCCACGTAAGGCTTGATGAAATCTGCAAACTCTCCCTCAGCAAAGGTTTCTCCCCAGTTATCCGGTTTCCGCAATCGGTTGGGATTATCTTTGGTTTCAAGACGCATGAATACATAGTCGCATTGCACGTCCTCTAGGTTGGTGCTACCTGTTATCCCCCAATCTTCGATACAAGCTTCCGTGAGAATTGCTCCCGTCATATCTGTACCGTCGAGTTGCGCTTGCTTCAGGATGGCTCTGGACAAATCGGCATTCCGCAAATTAGCGCTGTTGAGGTTTGTTCCTATAAAATTGGCATCTTGCAGATTTGCATTTTGCAGATTTATTCCTTCCAAATTCATTCTAATAAATTTTTGGTTGTGACCATTATTACTAACAACAAGTTGGCGTACTCCCGAGTATATGAGATATCCTCGATCAATTTTACAAAGACTTAAACTTCGGGCAGAAAGCCAACAGGTGCCAACAAGATTCGCCCCCTCCAAATTAGTACCTTTTAGATTTACATTTTGAAAAATAGCATTAGTCAAATCAGCCCCCTGGAAAGTGGTGCTGCCTATTGCACAAAAATCAGATACTATTTTCAAAGAAAATGAGAATTTCTCATCCCCTGATAAAGTTTTTAAAGCTAAATAATTACTTAGTAGGATGCCTAAAGTTCCTCCTAATATTGCCCCTGTTGAAGCCCAGTTAACATTAACAGCAGCATCAATTGTTCTAGAACCTAATCCTAAAGCCAGCATTAAAATTGAGGCTGATGCAATTACTATTGCTACGCATCTACATAGAGCATTGCCGATGGCAGAAATTATAGCTATCGAAAGAGTCCCAGCTAACAATCCCGCTAAGGCTCCAGCAATCGCCAGCGAGCCATTCCCTGCTAATGCTACGGCTAAGGTTCCCGCACCGGAAAAGGCAACAGCAATACCTATAGCAGTTGTTCCAGCAACTGCCAAGGTTCCTGCTCCAAAACCCAAAGCTGTTCCCAAGCCTTTCTCAATAGCGATAAATGATAAGCTTGCAAGTATTACCAAAACAAAGATACCAGGAAAAATAGTGAAATCGCTAATAATGGTTTTCTTGAATAAATATGCTGTCCAAACACCAGTGAATGACCATATAAACCCAGCCAGTCCCGATAAAAAAAGTGAAGGAAGCAAAAGTCCAACCAACCAACGTTTTTGCAGTCCTGTTTTGGCTCCTGTGAAATTTGCTCCTATTAATATAGCGTTAGTAAAATTTGCTCCTTGAATATATGCATTACTGAAGTCAATTTTAGACAAATCTTTTCCTTGAAAGCTTTGTCCTTGAAGATTTTTCCCACTAAAATTAAGATATCCACCAGCGTAACGTCTTAAAACCTCTTCAGATTTCATAGCACTTAGGAAAAAATGGAAAACTTACACGCATAGCTTAATACATGAATAGCATCAATAGTCCGGACAGTTTTTGGAACAATACTACAAGCTTTACAAGGCAAGGAGCATAAAAAAGTCGAATTAAATATAAGTCAGGCGTGAATCTGACATTGATTTAATTATCCACAGTGGCCAAAGTCAAGCGAGCATAAGCCATTGGGCAATATAAAAACTGTCCGGACTATTGATAGTATAAATTTTTAATAAAAAGAAACTAGAGCGGTTATTAGTCACATGAGGTATATTTTTGAAACTGAAATAAAACTAACAGCCTCCATGATTAACTCGATCGCCGACCAACTCAACCAAGCTTCCAAAGGCTTGCTCTTCGGAAGCGAAACCGACGCTCCCTTCGAGGTCATTCATTGGCCGACACAGGGAGAACTCACCCCGGCAAAGCTGCTGCAACTCACCGGACACCCGCCCGATGCTTCAGTCGAAGTAGTGACAGTCGATGAGTTCTTTGATGCCGCCACCGCCAAAGAGGATTGGCACGACGAAGAAGAACAAAAAACGGTGCAGCGCTTTGAGAACTTGGTGAGCGTGTTGAAGCAGAACCTATCCCAGTTGCAGGTTTACCGAGTGGGCAGCATTGAAATTGATGTCTACATCGTCGGCGTTGCTCAGTCAGGCGATTGGGCGGGGCTTTCTACTCAGGTAGTAGAGACTTAACAATTTTCAGCCTCAAGGTAGAGAAAAAAGCTCGGGCAAACAGTGAAACTTAAGCAGCTTCAATCAACCTAGAGGAATGTATGGCTCAATCTTACACAGTCCAAGAAGGCGATACGCTTTACGGCATTGCCGAACAATTCTACGGCGACGGCGACGAATGGGAACAGATTTATCTAGCAAACCAAGAAGTTATTGGAGATAACCCCGATTTAATTTTACCCGGACAGCAATTAACTATTCCTGACCAATAGCTTTTACTGACTGTCAACTTTCCCCTCAATCACTTGCTGAACCTGGAGCGGCACATTAGACAAGAAATTCAGCCCCGTCTCCCGCTCCACTTGCTTCACCGAAACTCGAAAGCTTTTCCATCCCCCCCTGCCTTTGACGCTGGCATCGTTCGGCATCATCACCGCGATCGTCCTGGTGTTTGATGTAATTCCCTGCAACCCCAATCCCTGTCTGTCGAGCACCGCGATAACTTTCCAAGTTTTTGCGGGGACTGTAATTTTTTCTGTTTTGCCGATGCTGCCTTTTTTTCCCACGGGCCCCGCTACGATGTAAAGTTCCTTGCCCTGCTGCACTAATTCTCTACAATACTCCTCCAACTCACCCCACACGCCCCTGTTGAGTTCTGGGACTTGGGGCATCATGTTGGTCATCAAAAAGGTAGCGGTGTTATCGGCTTCGTTGCGCGTTCTATCGGCGCTCGGGGCAACGTGTCCCCGGTCGTAGCCGCTTCCGCTGTAATCTGTCGGCCGCACTTTGTACCAAGCAGCGGGGAGCGCATCATCGGGGCGGAAGTTGTCCTGGCGGTCGGCTGACCCAATCCAAGAGCGGTTCAGTTGCCACGAAACCCAGTTGGCGGTCTTAGTTTTGCTGTTGTAGCTCATCACGTACTGCGGCTTCACCATTAAATAGTTGTTTGCGTTCGCAATACTGGAAGCTGCATTGCTGGGATTGCCCAGCAGCAAGTTGGGGTTGTTGGTGGCGGATGCAATTGGTTCTCGCGTTCCTGGTTTTAGTGTTGGTTGCTGCACCCTCGGTTTCTCGCGCACTTGGGGAAGCCGAGACGGTGGCGATGGCGCTGTCAGATTGCAACCGCTAACAATCTCTACCAATACTAGAGCGATCGCCCACCCTTGATAAACTTGCTTCATTGCTCTTACTCCCCAACTTTTTCGTCTCCCTTACCCTGCAAGCTTACAGCAGCATGAGGTACAGATTCCTACTAATTACCCGTTTACCCGTTACCTCAACAAACCTAATGCTTACTGTATTCATTAATTAAGTAATGCAGTAAGTAATGCAGTAAGTAATGCAGTAAGTAATTAAATTATTAATTTGGCTTGGCAGTAAATTAGAAAGACAAACAGCTCAAAAGCACAGCAGCCGTACAACCAGGCAACAACACAACAGAGAGAGAACAGATTGGGTCACATAGCAAGGTTATCAAGTTTTGGTAGTGGATGCCTCAACAAGCGCTATACTTACTGCATTCAGTATTTCAGTAATGCAGTAATCAGTGCAGCAATTAAGTGAGTAAGTAATCATGGCAGCAATTATTGCTTTCGTAAATCAGAAAGGCGGATGTGCCAAAAGCACGACAGCCGTACATTTCGCCCATTGGCTCGTACAGCAGGGCAAGCAAGTGTTGATAGTAGATGCTGATGCTCAGCGGTCTAGTTCCCAGTGGTGCAGCAGGATGGAACCGAGTATCGCCACTCACGTACTGCAAAGTCCCGATGACCTCTTAGACCAACTAACCGACTTAGCGGCTAACGTTGATTACCTCGTAGTGGATGGCCCTGCTGGTTTGAGTGAAGCAACCAGGGCAATCTTGATGAGGGCAGACTTAGCGGTGGTTCCAGTTCAACCGAGCGGTATCGACGTACAATCAGCAGCCGATGCGGTGAGGCTCATCAAACAAGCGCAATCGGTGAGACAAGGCCCGCCCCAAGCGGTGATGTTTCTCAGCCGTGCGGTAAAGGGGACAAAGCTTAAAACCGAAGCAATGGAGCTGTTGGGGAAACTTACCCCCACCATCAAAGTGCTCAAATCGGTGATTCATCAAAAACAAGTGATTGCCGATTCTTCGGGTCAAGCGGCTACGGTGTGGGATTTGGGCGGTCAACCTGCCAAAGATTCCGGGAAAGAGTACGGCCGACTGTTCAAGGAAATCATGGGAGCGCTGAAATGAGTACCAAAAAACGCAAACCACTCGGCAGCGCGATCGAAGAATTTGTTTTTGGTACAAACGAAGCTGCATCACCCCCAACACCACCAGACGTTGTATTGCCAGCACCAACGCCCACAGCATCGCTAACACCGGAAATTGCATTGCCAGTCGCTACACCACCACAGCCGGAAGTATCTGCACCAGAAACAGTTCCCATTCAATCAAAAGAGCCTAGCCTGATGAGCAAACTGCAAGCACCCGATAAAGAAGCAACGGTCAGGTTTACTGTGGATATGTCCGAAACTCTGCACCGTAAACTGTCGATGCTGGCAGCTAGGACGGGGCGCAAGAAAGTGGATATTGTGCGGATGCTGTTGGAGGATGGTTTGAAAGAGGTTGAGGGATAAGGATTCTCTTCCTATTGATGGCGATCGCTGTACTCGGAAAGTGGCGATCGCTCGGAGGAACTGACTGGGTTAAGAAACAGAAGTTTTCCCAAGGAGTGGGGAGCTTCCACTGAAAACCTGGTATCTCTTGAACTTTGACGATCGCCCGTTTCAATTTAATTAGCTTGCCCCACGAGTGGGGAGTATTTAGCGTTAAGTTCCGTGGCTGCGATCGGTTGTTTCCATTCAACCAGGTTTTAAAGATTTAGATTTGCAGAATTCTGAGATTGTCAAAACAGCGGATGATTTGGTTTTGGTGATTCCATAATAAGCGATCGTGTCTGCCCCAATTCTCGTAGGGGCGAGTTCACCAACAATATAATAAACCTGCCACCCAACGACTGAGAATAGTTAGATTTTGCCCCAATCACGGGGCTTTTTTTGTGCTTGTTAATTCTTCGCAATTCGGATTAATTGCAGAAATTTGAGTTGTAGAAGTTTGTGTTTGAAGTTTTCCCGATGTTGAAAACTTAGAGCTTTTGGCACTACAGAAGGCTCTAATTTTTAATTTCTGTTTGCGGTGTCGGGGGGATCGAAGCCTCCTTCGATTCCGCATTAATAGAAGACCTCGACAAAATTTGTCTTAGCTACCTATTTCTAGGCAGTGCCGACTTAAATTTAAGTGCCGTAACCCTTCGGCTGGGGGATAGGACGATGCCTTAAGGACGTTTACTCTATGCGGTAGAGGCGTCCCCCAAAACTAGGCTATTAGAAATCTAGTCTTTTGTCAACAGCTATTTATGGTTTCCCTTAAACTGTCGCATTAATAGAAGACTTCCACTAATTTTGTTTTAGCGTTTCCATTCAATTAGTTTCCCCAGCGAGTGGGGAGTCCAAACAAGTTGACAAGACTGACGACAAAGACACTACGCCATTCAAGCTGTTTCCATTCAATTAGTTTCCCCAACGAGTGGGAGTTTTTGAGACAAAATGAGGTTGGCTCGGTTTTTGATGAGCGTTTCCATTCAATTAGTTTCCCCAACGAGTGGGGAGTTCGAGTACGAATCCGGCTGGTCATTATCGGATATACCAGATAGGTTTCCATTCAATTAGTTTCCCCAACGAGTGGGGAGAAGGCTACAAAGGCGCTGCCGACATCAAGCAAAGTTTCCATTCAATTAGTTTCCCCAACGAGTGGGGAGTAACTGCAAAATGTCACTTCGAGTATCAGACACCTGAAATGTTTCCATTCAATTAGTTTCCCCAACGAGTGGGGAGCTTCCATATGGTTAAACGACGAAAAGCTTTCTGAAGCGTTTCCATTCAATTAGTTTCCCCAACGAGTGGGGAGTTAATAAATACATCACTGCTAATAGAAACCAATTAGGTTTCCATTCAATTAGTTTCCCCAACGAGTGGGGAGACTCAAAGCGCAGACAGACAAGGAAAAAGAAGTTTCCATTCAATTAGTTTCCCCAGCGAGTGGGGAGCTGGGGAAGTTAGCTTGAATGTAGACCTCGTTTTGTTTCCATTCAATTAGTTTCCCCAGCGAGTGGGGAGGCGAGAAATCGCCAAGTTTAAATTGTCTGTTTTATCGTTTCCATTCAATTAGTTTCCCCAGCGAGTGGGGAGGCAGGTACCACCAACCTATTCGCCCGCAGCGAGAACTATGTTTCCATTCAATTAGTTTCCCCAGCGAGTGGGGAGATCAGGAGACACCATCATGTCAGACTTATACGCACCCACTGTAGAAGATGTTTCCATTCAATTAGTTTCCCCAGCGAGTGGGGAGTTCTGTTATCTCCTCTGTTGTCCGTGTCTTGGCTCGTGCATTGTTTCCATTCAATTAGTTTCCCCAGCGAGTGGGGAGGGTGGGTGCGCCTATGTTCGTGGTGCCTCTGGTTATTATGTTTCCATTCAATTAGTTTCCCCAGCGAGTGGGGAGATGGACCAGCTAAGTCGCCTGAGAACTAAGAAGGAGTTTCCATTCAATTAGTTTCCCCAGCGAGTGGGGAGGCTCGCTGCTGCTGAATAACATCACGGCTGCTAACTTCCGGTTTCCATTCAATTAGTTTCCCCAGCGAGTGGGGAGTCTGCCAAGCAATAGCCCTGAAAGACATCACCATGAACAGTTTCCATTCAATTAGTTTCCCCAGCGAGTGGGGAGTGCTACCGTCCCCTCTGTTGTCTCCGTATTGGCTCGTGTTTCCATTCAATTAGTTTCCCCAGCGAGTGGGGAGCCTAACAAGTATATTCACATTACCTATTGAATCGCTAGTTTCCATTCAATTAGTTTCCCCAGCGAGTGGGGAGAAGCTTGGCTGTCAACTAACACCAAACTCTGCTTGAACAAAACCGTTTCCATTCAATTAGTTTCCCCAGCGAGTGGGGAGAGGCCTTTCGCGACGTAGCCGACAGAGAAGGCTTAAAGATGAGCCGTTTCCATTCAATTAGTTTCCCCAGCGAGTGGGGAGAAGATATTCGCGGTAATACTTTCTCACCTTGTCGCGTTTCCATTCAATTAGTTTCCCCAGCGAGTGGGGAGCATATCCGAATGCCCATGCGTCAGAAGTCAACTGCTCACGAATGTTTCCATTCAATTAGTTTCCCCAGCGAGTGGGGAGTCCAGATGTAAAAGCTTCTAATTATTTAGTTGAAGTTTCCATTCAATTAGTTTCCCCAGCGAGTGGGGAGAAAAGCCGTTTCATTTTGGATGTGGTTCTGTTTAGGTTTCCATTCAATTAGTTTCCCCAGCGAGTGGGGAGCGGGGAGAAAGCTTGCAAGTAAGCTTTCCACACAATGAAAAGGTAATGCTGTTTCCATTCAATTAGTTTCCCCAGCGAGTGGGGAGGCCTCCATTATACACTCCATACAGCGCAAGCCATCTAGATGCCGTTTGCGAGGCTCAGGAATTATTGCCAAACATCCCACCGTCACTCATCCATTTTAAACGCTGAAACCTTTGTCTAGCAATGCTGCGAGGCTCGCGACGCAAACAAAGCGTTTGAGCCGATTTACTCCCAGCCTCGCAAAGCCAGCTAAATAATCACCGATCGAGCTGCTTGAGTCACAGGTGCACCGACTCCCAAAACCTCTACCTGTCCCAAAGTATGGCGCGACACCGGATAAAACCGAATGCTATCCTCTTCCAGGTTAATCTTTTTCCCAAGTCGCGATCGCAATTCATCAAACTTAGCTGCACTGAGTACGCACTCAAAAGCGCTATACTGCACCCAAGTTCCGTAACCTTCCAACAAATCATGCACCTTAGAACGTCGCTTGTTGTCAGGAATATCGTAAATCACCACATAAAAAAGCACAACTTAGCGAATTTGGTAAGGTTTATAAAGCTCCGTTGGGTTGTAAACGAATTGTTTGTAAACTTTGATTTGTTGATTCAACAAATCCCACTTAGGTTGTTTCCCCGAATCTGTTTCAATTTCCTCCTCCATACGATCTAAAAAAGCTTTGAGGTACTTCCGTCTGCCAGCATCATTTAAGTAACAACCCCCGTTACTATAAACAAAATCGCTGCCAGCATCTACAAATCGACGATTGACTAAATAAGTAACCAAAGAATCAATAATTGGCGCGCGAAATTCCTCAATCAAATCCGATGCCAAAGCCGCATGGCGATCGGTTCCTTGGTGTAAACAAGCTGAATAAGGATCTAACCCTTGCAGTTCTATCAAACTCAGCAAATGATTCCACAGAACCTGATAGCCAAAACTCAGCATCGCATTGACAGGATTTCCCGGAGGACGGCGCGTTCTGCTGACAAACACAAAATCAGGATTGCTGAGACATTCTTCAAAAGCCGAGAAATACTGAGCAGCCCCAGCACCTTCCAACCCCATCAACCGCTCAATAGTTTCTGCTTCACCCGCTTTTTTAATTAAATGTTCCAAACACTGAATCGCAAAAGCAATGACCTCAGAAGCTTGTCGGCGCTGCTGTCGTTGGAGGATAACCCGGCTGTTTTTCAACTTGGTTTGCACGATGCGTCTGGCCACCTGCAAACGTTCTGCAAAACAAAGCTGTTGCTGGTAGCGAGAAAGTTGCCGGTAGCCGCGCTCGATAGGAAGAATCCGCCCGTAACAGTAACCCATGCGGGAAAGATAAGCGATCGGAATATTCCGCCACAGACAAGTTCTAATTGCTTGAGTTGTGACTTGAGATTGACCAAAAATTAGCAGTTGTTCGAGGAGAGGAAGCTGAACTTCACCGAGTACAGATTCGCCTTTTTTGATAACCAACATTTCTTGGTGCAAGGAAACGTAACAACCGGGCTGAGAAACGTAGACGGTACGCATAAGCAATAAACCAGCCGCTGCAAAATTGTTGGTTATCTGTCTAAATTTTGGGAATCACGGCGCGGGCTAATTTGCGACGATACTGGGGTAGATTCTAAGGGACTTTGGATTTCTTGGGCGCGAGATGGTTGGAGATAGCGAACGATTTGGTCGGCCGCTGTCGAGGCAAAAAAAGTAGCTACTGTGACAAGGAATGTGTTAGAAATTACGGCAGATAATCCGAGTGGTGCGATGAGGAGGATGATGAGAGTGATAGTGCCGTTGACGGCGGCTAGGGAAAAGTTACGGATTGTGGATGCGCGAGATGTGATGTACATAGTTGTGCTATTTTGTGTTGAATATAGAGGGTAAAGTTGGGTTGTAGATGCACGCTGAAGGTAAAAATTTTAGTTAAGTCCCTTAATCCGCCTGGGGTTTTAAACCTGGCGGAATGGTGAATCTGTTGCCGATAGATAGTCGATTTTATTTTTGCAGTTCGTAACGGTCAATAGAATTTACCAATTCATCATGCACTTTCGCCATCAAACTTGCTGATTTTAACGAAACAAATTTTTGCTGTGAAACAAAATTTAAGCAGCCCAAAACTCGTGATTCCCATTCCTCTCTACTTTTAGTATTCCAAGCCTTAAAAACATCTTGTTCCTGCAAACCGCTCAACGAATGAAAAGTAGAATTTCTTTCATCTCTTGTATTGCTAGCAAAAACTTGAATGTGAGGGTTTAGATTCCATTCTGCTGAATAAGATGCTTTTAGTAAATCAAACAGCGGTTTGCCAAATAATCCCACAGTTCCGAAGCGGTGATGCTTGTTATCATTAAACCAATTTCGTAAATTATGAGGTAAATTCACATCATGAAAATATGCCGTATTGGGCTGCGTTGGATTAGAGTATTTAATTTGTAGCTTATACTTTTCTAATGCCCATTTTGTGATCGTTCCTTCCACAGCCCGAAAACTGTGAAATAGAGCCTCAACCGTGTTTCCCTGTCTTAAACGAATCACGCCTAAATAAGCAGCCTCATAACCCATCCACCACCACTGATTTAAAGGCTCTTTTGTAACATCTCCCCTAGCCTTACCAAAATCTTCAAACTTAGCAAAATTCCACTGTATAGCCATTGCCAACAAGTCACGAATTTCCAGCAATAGCGGATCGGAAGCATCTTTCCAGTAAGGTTTTAAAATGCGCTCTACTCCCAAATAGTCATAACGACTTAATAGCGCTTTTGCCTCTTGGACTTGCATCCCCTGTAAATAAGTAGAACTTTCTATGAAATCACCCTTCTCTGCTAACTTTTCTTCATACTCATTGCTAACCAAAAACTTGACTTTTTTGCCAAATTTTGCTAAACAATTAAATTGAACAGCCGAAGAAATAGCTGGAGTTCCCGCTTGATGACTGACATAGATATTTGCATTTTTGTCAAACTCTAAACTAGACAAAGCTTGCTGAACCAGCAACAATGCTTTATTCCAACTATCTAATCCCTCATCTTGAGATTTTGGTTTTAATTCCCAGTAATCAATTGATTTAACTTGAGGAAAGTTTCTCTCAAAATATTGCTTAAATATCGGCTTGAGAGTGCAAGTATCTTGCCAATATGGGCTTTTGTCTATATTTCTGTCTTCGTTATCAAAAACTACTTCCTGATTAGTCAAAATCACAATTATTCGGTCAGGATTTGTTTTACCTTTCTCTAAAAGCTTGGCAGAAAAAGCATCTAGCAGCGGAAAGTGCAAATCTTGATAATATTCATCTGTTAATTGGCTGCCATAAACTATCCCCATCGCTCTAGCTGGTACAATGAAAGGTTCGTTCTCATCAGTATTCGGCGGTTGTGTAGGTACAAAACGGCGATCGTATAATTGACTTCTCACCTTTCTAAACAGAGTCCCCCAATTGTCATCAGTTTTGAGCTTAACATCGCTGCTACCAGTAGTCACAATCCAGATATTCATAATTATTCCTCAGTTGGCCAAAGTTTGATAAAGTCGCTAGTGCTATCTAAATAGTCTAGAAAATCTTTAGTTGAGTCGGATTTATCAGGGAAAATAGTCAGTAATTCCACATACTCTCTTGTGGATTGTAGTTTGCCATTTGTAGCAATATAGCGCGGATACATTCGATGCCAAATACAGCCTATTTGACCCATTTGACCAGTTAGCACTGATTTTTTAATTGACTGTGATCCCAAGTAGGGGCCGTGAAACCATCGAACAGCTTTACTATCTAACTGATTTTCAGCAATTCGACCCCAAACTTCAACTTTTTTTGGATGCCATGCTTCCCGCCAACTGCTGATTGAACTACTCAGTGTTTTCTTCTTTAACTTAACCCACTGTTTTAGACTTTTCTGAAAAGTATTCAGAAAATTAGTAATATCACTCAATTCATTCACAGGACAGCAGAGACTATTTGATTTTTCTCCAAACTGCCAATGACACCCAATCATCGGGTTATGATTACCCGTTACATACTCCTTAAAAAAGAGGCGATGGTCAACTCGTCGCCACGATTTACCAAAACCTCCAAATAGCAGAGAGAATTTTATCAGTTGAGGAATCAGGACTTTCAAGTTTTTTCTTTGTTGTTCAGCCTTAGCCGTCATGCAAAGAATATTGAGCGTCCCGTCCACTAGCTCATAAGTAGGCATGATATTATTGCCGTAGCTATAGCTATCTAAATCTAATTCTACAGCATTAAATGCAATCCCCAATAAACCAACAATTGCCCCGTTTTTACCTGCAAAGCCCCCCCATAGTTCTTTAGTCAATTCTTCAGCACTATTTTCATCAGTAATGCCACTGAATAGACGTAAAGTATGACCACGCAAAGCAGCTTTAAACATATTCGGGCGGAATTCGCCTGTTTTGTCTATTAACTGAGAGCCTAAACCTTGACCCTTTAATTGTATGCTGAGCAGATTACTATTTCCGTGCTTTCTCGGTTGACCGTAACCAGCACTGACCCTAGAACCAATACCCCGTTCCATTGCTCTTTCCCAAAGTTCCCAGATAGTTGTCCATTCTTCCTCACTGAGTTCTACTGTGCTCGAAATGCCAAAAACCAAGGTAGGTTGATGCAGAGATATCTGGATAAAAGCACTGTGACTACCATTCTTCTTGACTTGCCAATCTTCTTGGGGATGAACAACATCTACTAGGGATTTTTTAGTCCAGTCTCCATCTTGGGGATAGCCACCATGAAAGCGTAAAATTCCAGGTTTTGTGTCTTTTTGAGAAAGTTGACCGCCACAATATTTCATTGCTTGTTCATCAGTACAGGTACGCAGGAATGCGCCTTTCATACTAGCACCGGGATATAACGGCCAACCTTTTGTACCAGTCACAGGACGGATAACTCCCTCATCTTGACCGCTATTAGAAACAAATCGCCAAGTGATTTTAAACGGTTTAGTTTGAATTGTTTTTGAGTCAAAGTCGGGAACTTCTTTGGAAACACCAGCGATCCATTCTTTAGCCCAGTCATAAGCTTGTTGCCTAGGTGCGCCGGGAATTAAGCGCTGAATCTGACAGCGCCCTTCTATTTGGGCACGAAACATCAAAGGAATATCATTACTATCACTCATTTGATTCACCTCCAGAATTGCTGTTAGTGTTAGTAGGCTTATAACGCTGAGTCCACCAAACCATACTGTCACAAAGTTGAGTCAGCACAGCTATAGCTACTTTGCGCTGTTCTACAGGAAAATCCCATAATTTATTTGCCATGATTTTAATGGCTGCTGTATTGTCAGAACTAACATTATCATTGGGAATTTTAACGCCAGCCTTTGCCATAATTGTGACTAACGCTTTCCAAGTATCCCGCCAATAATCAGCCTTATCTTTGTCTTTGACTAACCGAAACTGTTCTCCCCAAAATCGCTCTAAACCGTAAGCAACTGCAACACGCATTTTGTATGCTTGATTAAGAGCATCTTTTTTGTCGCGATATTTGACAACTAAATCGTGAGCCTCTTGGTCTAATTTGTAAGATTCCCAAGCCATAAATTATACCTCCTTTAAAGTTAGATAGCAGTGACCAAAACCAATTGATTCTAAACCGCCGAGATAAATATCTGCACCAGTAGACGCGCCAAAAGGTTGCCATTTTTCTTGGTTTTCTTTGAGGGCGATCGGAAATACTAAAATTGTGCCTTCTGGCAAAGCTTCAGTATTAAAAAAAGCTCCTTTCTTAGCCTTTTTTTCCTCTTTGTCTAAGGCAACTCGACTCTGGCGATATAAGGCCATATCGTGAATCATGGCAATTTCATCATCAGCAACAACAACGGCTGGCAATTCCTCCCCTAAAGGAAACCAAGCAGATAAATCCTGAGTTTTGTCAATTGTCAGAAACCCAAAGTTAAAAAACAGCTTTGGTTTGCCATTTATGTCGAGAGCTTTTAAGGTTTGAGAACCTGTATAATTAGCTGGAATCTTTGCTGATTTGAGGGATGTACCATCTTTTAGTTTGACATTATCTCCAGCAATTCGTTGATAGCGTTTCAGTAAACGAGGACAAGTTACCCAGACAATTGGTTGACCGGGACAAAATACTGGCAACCACAGCAGCGAAGCGTATTCAAACTTAATTATGGACTCCGTGGTACTGTCTGGCTTCCCTAATTCTGCTTCTTGACCATACCATTTATTCGCTTCAGTTTCTCCCAGACTGCGACGAATTTCCGATCGCAATCTTCCCCGAATCGAGCTACCGGGAATAATGCCCGTTTGGGTAAACTGGTCACGGAAAATTAAGTTTAAGTTGCCACTTTCTTCACCAGCCGTTGCTCCCACATGAACAGGAGCAAGGGTTTCAATAATACCGTAAGCTTTTTTGTACATTATTCAACTCCTTGAATTTCAATTGGCAAACACAAACCGCATCCAACTTGTTTCAGGCTAAAACCTTCTTTGGGAAACCAATCTTCAGGGAATTCCCACCAAGTTTTATCTAAAGGTTCTCTAAGAAGATAGACTGTTCCAGGTGGAACAGCATAGCGTCCCCGTCCCATTTGTCCTTTTGCGCGGTAGCGATAGGAAATGGGTTTATCTGTGAGCATCTCCGGTCGTTTTTTGGAGAAATCTTCATTTTTGGGATACCGAAATGAAAATTTGTTAGAGCCCCAAATCCCCGGTGTTATCAAAGCAAATGAGCGCTGAATTGGTTGGCGTAACAGTTGTGCGATCGGGCTGTCATCAGGCAGTTCAATACTGTTGATTTCCACCAGATGATTTTCGCCACCAAACCGATACCAACCATCTGCTAAACGATGAGTTGAGAGATAAACTAGACAACATTCATCATCCATCTGCACGGCATTTTCCAAAAACAAACCATCTTCTGCTAAGGTGCAGCGTTCGTCATCTTTTGTTTTGGGATGCAAGATAGGGACGTATTTCCAAGGAGTCTCAAAAACATCACCATTTTTCTTGATGACAGCAGGTGAATTATTCCAAGAATTCACGGTTTGCCAGCTATATTCAGGATCTAAATCTTCAGATTCGCGATCCCATTTTCCAGATTTAATTTCCCATTCATCCACGCCTTTTTTAGCAAGAATTTTGTGCCACGGAATGGGGACGTAAAAGTATTCAGGATCGTCTGATTTTGCCCAGAATGGGCCAGCGACAAACAAATTATCACTAAGTTCTTTTGGAGAAATATAGGACTTAACTTTGTTGGTGCTGAAAAATAGACCGGATAGGGTAGCGGCTTCGGGAGGGAATTTTGCCCCAGAACGTCCGACTAGGTTTTCAGGCGATAAAAATCCGCCAGAACTCCCGTACATAAATCCTAAAGGACTTATAGTGATGAGATATTTGAACATAGCTGCCATCCGACATTTATTAGGTCACTAATCCAGTAAATAATTTGTTTAGATTGTTCTGGATTTGGGTAATCGCCGACGATGTGCTTCCAGTTTTTTTCTAAGTTATTCTTGTCTTGAAAGTAAAGTTGAAAAAGAGCTAAAGCTAATTCATCATCGGCGCTGTTTTCTTTGGAATTAAAACTAATAACATGACGATTTTTTAGATGGCTAAATCATTGTAAACATGACTCCAATTCGGGTTTTGCTCCCAACTTTTACCGTCGCGGTCTTTGTATTGTTTGAGAATGTGCAAATAATCCCAAGGACAAGTCCACTGCACAAATTGACCGCTGTTAAAAACTACTCGAATTGTAAGGCGATCGCGCCCCAAACTTTTCGCCAGTTTTTCGGCTTCTCGACAGTGTTGAAGAATATCTCGCTGTGGCACACTATGACCAGCCCAAACAAAACCAACACTTAAATTAATATCCTGACCGTGCTCTTTCCATTTATCTGACAATCCCATTAACCATTCTAATGCCTTTATAGGTTCTGGGGGCTTTTCGGGTTGGCTGCTGTAAATTACACCGAGGAAGTCGTCACCGCCGGCATAAACAATTCGCCCTTGGTCTTTGGGAAAATTCTTGATAAAATTCCCCCCCCAAACCCGCATGGCTTCGCTGAACTTCTTTAGACCTTCATCTCCTTCTTTTTGAGCAATGTCCTGAAGTTTTTTGCCAACTCTGTCGCCATCTCCCATAAACCAGCCAGTCCAGTGTTTAGGTTCACGAATAATATCGCTAAACCCTGCTTCAAGCGGAGATATCCCAATGTTTCTGGCAATATCTTCGTCGCGAGTAACTAACCGCTTGACTAACTCAGGAATGCTCAATCTTTCATTAAGTGCAAGAAATTTGCCTTCGGGTTTGCCATCTGGGGGAAGATTTTCTAAGACACAGGAGAGACGCTGATAGAAATCCTTAAGTTCAGCTTTTTCTGTATCGGATAGTAGCCGCCCTGGTTCTCGATGTTCCAAACCTAAACGGGGCCAGGCGATCGCATCCGTGCCAGTCAAACTCGAACTGTCGCCAATCCAGTTAATCGCCGTCCAATCGCGACGCAATTTGCGCGTTTCTAAATTCTTCATCGCAGATTCTATCGAATCTCCGTGTCCCCAAAATATCTCCCAAGTGTACAAACCCCATCGCATTCACTCTTGTTGCCAAAAGTATTGCTCTTTAGGAGGTACTTCTCGTTCTATCCAAACTCGACATTCATTTAATATTTCTTGCCATGACTTTTGAAGAGTATTCGTCACGTCATTCCTGGAAAATTCCCCTTCCCCTTTCAGCAGTATCCGATTGGGCATTCCTTTCTGGATGTTCGGGGAACCGGGAGAAATGACATCTAAACCTGATTTTTCGGCTTGCTTTACTAGCTTATAACTCAGATAAGACAGAATCAGTGAAGCTCCAAATAAATCTCGGAGTTTGCGGGATTTCTCGATAAAGCCTTGAACGGGGGCAAAGGCGATCGCAGTGTATGCAGACATAAATTCAATTTTAAGACGGGCAATGCCCACCTGAATGCTGCTGGTAGTCCCCAGTCGCTAGCTGCTTAAGTTCTACTCAACTCAATATACCAGCCGAGCCAGCTTCGAGTCTCGCAATTTACAATATTTATCAAATCTCTTGGAAAACCTACAGCTTTCTACATAATCCCTTTGAGGTTTTTCTATATTTTTGTGTCAATATTGTCTTTTCCTTGACTTTTACCCGCCTTACCCCCATCATGGCAAAAAAACCAACCCCTCACCCCTATGCCGACAAACTAACGTTCGATCGCATCATGCTCCTCATCGCCACATTGGTAAAGCATCCGGGCATCGGACACTCCGACACCGAAGCATCCGATAGTAAATATCACGATGCTTTGCTAGAAGTTCAATCTCAATTACAGAAAGTTGCCGCCGAGTCCAGCAGCATCGAGTTTCCAGCCAACTATCCCGCAACTCCTACCATTCGCAAAGATTTAGAAACTCTGCGCCATTACGGAATCCTTGACAAACGAATGTATCGCTTCGGCTATTATCTCGGCACCGGTGCAATGAATCGCGAAGAACTACTATTCGCGTTTCAAGCGATAGCATCTCAAGCCAAATATCAAGGAAATCCCCAAGCCCGCCAAATTTGTGAAAAACTCACGAAACGGTTGCGCGGATTAGATATCGAACTCAAAGGTCAATTGTTCTATCCCGTTCGTGAATACCTGAATCGTGCGATAATTTACACCGACCCTGTAGAAATGCTCGATCGCCAAGAATATCGGAATACTCTATTTCACAAACTAGACATCGTAGAAACAGCCATCGTTCGGGGCCAGGCGATCGAACTTTACCGCCAAAGCGATTATTACGGTAAAGGCAACGTTGGTTTCCGGCGCATCTGGCCTCTGCAACTGATTTATCACGATATCGCCTGGTACCTGATTTGCGAAAATTGCGACAACGGACACTTAAGCGTAGAACGGGTGAATCGCTTTACTGACTACTGCGAAATTATCGCTCCCGAGGGGCGTGGTTTAGCCGTGCAGGAACAACGTTTGAAAATAGCTCAAAAGTTGTTAAAAAACGGCTGGGGACTGTTTTTAGGTAAGCCAGAGCAACAGCAGGCTGAATTGGAAGGTACGCTGAAGTTAGAAAAAGTGAAGGTGCGGTTTTTTGAGAAGGTAATTGGATTTATCTTAGAGGGCGATCGGCGGCATCCACGACAAAAAAAGATTAAGGAAGGCCCAAGGGATAGTTTTGGCAAAGTGGCTTATGTGGATTATCAGATCGATTTGCCCGATCGCTCCCTCAACGAATTCAGTCTGTGGGTAAACAGATATATGGATAGCGCCCAAGTGCTTTCCCCACCTAGTTTAGTAGAAAAACACCGACAAGCAGCCAGAGATTTAGCCGATCGATACAGCTAGCGTGACTTAAACAACAAATTCTTGCTAAGAATTGTATAATCCCTTGTAGGTAACACTCTCACGTAAACAAACAGGGGGAGTTGCCAGACAATACACCGATGAAATCAGCAAAACTGATAGCGCAGCAGTTTTAGTAACAACACATTTATATTCCAGCAATGGGCGACAGTTGGCTAAAAAAGTTAGGCTAGCCGATATCAGTTTCTTGTTGCGGCTAGACGATCGCACCAGTCAATCAGACCTAGAGCCAACATACGCTACAAAGTCCCTGTTTTTCGTGCCCATAGGATGCCATTTCACGAGGCCTCCATCTACCAGCTCAAGTCTTAGACCGGAAAACACTATTGATTTTAGGAGACTAATCTAGCCCATATCGACGCACCTCGCTTAGTTCCTGTAACCCTTACGGTTTGGTTGAGGTGCGTCGATGCTTTACAGGGATTGAGTTTGAGGCTGATAGTTCGATGCTTTTTCTCGTTTAGCTGTGCTATATTTTAGCGGTGCGTCGATTTGATGGCTGAATCCCGCTCTGGGTATGGTCTCTGTGGCGAACTCTCCCCACTTGCTGGGGAAACTAATTGAATGGAAACCTTCAGCAGAAGGCTTAACCTCGGGCAGTATTAATGCTCCCCACTTGCTGGGGAAACTAATTGAATGGAAACTGGGGGCCAGAGGAGCCAGGGTTGGCCTTGGTTTTTCTCCCCACTTGCTGGGGAAACTAATTGAATGGAAACAGGTAGAGTGTCCTCGAAGTCTTCCAACTCTTCGCTCCCCACTTGCTGGGGAAACTAATTGAATGGAAACTTGGTTGTTATTATCTTTGGAAATTTTTTGTGACTCCCCACTTGCTGGGGAAACTAATTGAATGGAAACAATCTTGGGTTTTGCATATCAAATCCAATCCTGTCCCTCCCCACTCGCTGGGGAAACTAATTGAATGGGAACTCTGCGGTGTGGATAGTGGAAATATTGTCAGAGTCTTTCTCCCCACTCGTTGGGTAAACTAATTGAATGGAAACAGGAGAACCTGGAATTCTGTCATACTTCAGCCCGTTCCCCACCCGCTGGGGAAGCTAATTGAATGGAAAAACCCGGATAGCTTATAGTGGCAATCCGGGTTTTTCTGCCTTCACTCGTTGACGGCAGTTAAATGATGAGGCTAGAGAGTTTGCGATAGGTGCAACTAGACCAGGAAAATCTGAAAGGTTGGTGGTTACAGATTCCAAAGAGCGCGACAGATGAGGTGGTAGGGTAGGGTCAGCTTGGACGTACACTTTTTTAGACTGCACTACGGTGGATTGGTGGATAACACGCTAAAGTTATGGGATTTGACAAATGGTACAGAATTTAAAACATTGACGGGTCATACTGACTACATCAATGCGATCGCAATTACCGGCGACGCGCAAAGGGCTATTTCCGCAGCGTTACGACAACACCCTAAAAGTCTGGGATGAGAGAAAGTGGAGGCGATCGCTAGTTTTAGCCTTATTTTGCTACACCATTGCGTCCAATGGAGTAGATTTCTTACGGCTAGAAGGGATAGAGCCACTAACTTAAATTTCTTACGCGATCGTTGGCGAGGCACAATTGATATAGTTTCAGCAACTTATGAGTTTTTATGGTCGAACATCAAAAAACATAATACTGGAACGCTCCAACAGTTATTTCCAAAGCCAAACCACCGCGTCACCTGTAACGCGATCGCAACTTCCTCTTGATTCTGCTGCATCTACGGCTTATTTGACTGCAATACCCAACCAAAAGGAAACCTCATGAAAATTAATCGCAAGGTATCCAAAGCCCTGGCTGCTGCTTTTTTAGCTTTATCGGCTGTCTCGATCGCGGACAGTAGCTGGGCAACTCCAGGTCGCACTGATGCCAACGGATGTCATACCAGTCGCACAAGCGGATACCATTGTCACAATTCGGGTTCTGGGTCAGGTTCTTCCGGTTCTGGATCGAGTTCACCCAGTGGCGGAGGTTCGGAAGGCGTTTGTCTGACGTTCAACGACTGCATGAGTCGGGGGGAAACGCAACTTAAGTCGAATCCTGCTCAGGCGCTCAACTATTTCCAGCAAGCCTTACTCCTCAAACCAAAGGATATTCAAGCATTTACCAGAATAAACGTTGTTGAGCCTTACGTGATGGCGATACCCGGTAATTGTCCAGATTTTAAAACCTGCATGAACTTGGGATACGCAGGAATGAAACAGAAAAACTATCAAACCGCGTTAGTCAATTTCAAGCGAGCCTTAGCGTTTAATTTGGGAAACAAGTACGCCGTTGAAGCGATCGGTAATGTTTCTCGCTATATCCAACAATCACGCAATTGATATAAACCCTTTAAACCCGCTGCACTGTGACTATGGCGGGTTTCTGCATTCACCAGCTTTTTAGAAACATCAACCATTTACATCTCAACACTTGAAACAAAAAAGCTATCCGTACCCTGCGCTCGCTCCGACCGTGCCAGCCGTGCCAGTCCTCACCATCCAATATCCAATCACCCCAACAACCACTACAACTCGCCAGATACGCAAGGCATCGGGGCGATCGGTTTGATACCATCGGCGCTTTAGTTTGGTTTAGGTTGATTTTTCTTGACTTATTTTGCCTTTTCTTGACTTATTCTGATTTTCTTGACTTATTCTGATTTTCTTGGTTTATAGACCTCATCGCCCGCAAAAACGTGCCTCCAGTCTACAAAGTAGTTGCGACCCGATTTATCCAGATTTGTGCATTCCGCAAACCCCACCTGATTTTGATTGCAGCGACATTTCACAGAGACGCTTTCGCGTACTAGAGCCAGACCCCACGGATTTGATAGAGATAAGGACGGCATAGGTTGCGAGAGGTAAGGGAAGCCACGATTTCTATAAACGGATAGGCGGGGAAACACTTACGTTAAGTCATTGCTTGAATAATGACGAGTGGGGAAGGAAACACAGACAAGAAAGCTGCATATTGGTAGAGGCTTATTCCGTGAGATATGCAGCTTTATTTATCACTCTTTACCAATCGTTTCTCTCTAAAATTGATTGGGCAAAATCCCTCGTTGCTTCACCTGAGTGGTACCACCAAGATTTATTTAAGGGAAAAGCTGGCAAATGCCCTTTAGGAGCATATTTTAAGTTAAAGTTTAAATCATCATAGGATTTCCAACCAAAAACGCCACCGAATAAACCTGCTTTCCCTCGCCAGCCAATCTTTTCTCCAAAATCCCCTACTTTTTTTGACACATCCGAATAAATTTGTTTTTGCGCCTTAAAACCAAAATGTCCATTACTATTCTGTGACCAAAGTTGATTAATAGTGTGTAAATCATCACGGGGCAATATTCTCAGATTTCCCTCAAAATCACGGTTAGCTATCTTTACTATGATGTCACAGGTTTCTTGGTCTGCTTTTTTCCATTCTCCCACTTTTAGTAAACTACTGAGTCTAGTATAGTCTATGGTCAAAGCCGTATTGATTTCGCTAGAAATCAGAGCAAGGATTCCTTCTTCGGAAGTAGCGTTATCTAAATAATGTTGACTTTGTTCTCTAATTTTTTTTATAACTGTTAGCGAAGTTAATGGATTTATATGTTGATTAAGTTTAGCTTCATAGAACTTACAAGCAGCATTTCCTACTGCATAAATCATTAGGGCTTTAGCAGAAGCACTTATTATTTTACTGGGAATCATGCCATACTTTAGCCAGTCTATACCTGCATCAATAGCTCTTTCTCCCAAAAAAGCTGCACCAAAGGCTGTTAAAGCTTCAATTTTTCGTTCGGGATCTTGTAAGTTAAATCCATAAATATCGGCAATCTGATAAACCATTTCTGCCGAGAGTTTGGTGATTTCTGGTAAATCGTACTTAGCAATCCCCCTGATAACAGCTTCGGCTCTTGGAATTCCTCTAACTAAATCCACTCCAGCCGCTTGTAAGGATTTGTGAACAATAAGAACATGAGCAATTTCATAGGGAGATTTGTCTCGGTAGCTGTGCTTTAGCCTTTTAACAGACGATTCAGATGCAGCAAAATTAATTTCACAAATAGATCCACCAATCCAATTAACTAGACTATTCCAAGCATTTGAATTAGATTCTTGCTTCAGTTGTCGTAGTTGAGGATTAGCATTGACTTCAGTATTTATTTGAATAATTTGTTCGTTGGGTTGTGGCGATGATGTTGTATTTGTCGGCGATGAGGGTGCGGGTGTTGGTGCGGGTGTTGGTGCGGGTGTTGGTGCGGGTGTTGGTGCGGGTGTTGGTGCGGGTGTTGATGCAGGCGTTGGTGCGGGTGTTGGTGCAGGCGTTGGTGCGGGTGTTGGTGCGGGTGTTGGTGCTATTTCTTCTCCTACGAATGCTGATTCTGGAATCCATATTCCTCGGTTTTCCCCTTCAAGTTGAAAACATATTCGGCGACAATGTACATAGGTGGCTACAGCTAAAACTTTTCCGTTTTTTGGGTGACCATTAATGTAGCAAGTTGTTTGGGAAAATAGGTCGTGAGTTGAAACCATTTTAAATTAAGTAAATAATGATTTTAGAAGTCTAACCAAATAGCTATTAAAGGTAATCAGTATATTCACTGAAGCGTAGATATAACTAGGGCTTGCTGAATCAGTGGTGGAAGTAAACAAAGTATGGATTTTGGCTCTTCAATAGTTAGTATGCTAAATCAACAGCTAAGCTAGGAAAGAAAGACAAATGAGGCTAGCAAAGTAGTGGGTAGAGTCATTACCGGGGTTGACAGAGGGAACTCATTTATTATTAACTATAAGCAAAAGCTAGAGGGGTTAGGTGGATTGAACAGCCATGAGAACAAAAAAAGAGATAAAGTTTGTAACCCTTGCCGCTCCATCAGGATAGTTTAATATCCTTATAGACAGCTTCAAACCTTTGTCCTACATCAAATACAATCCGCTGCTGTCGTTCGGCTTAGCGTGAAGATACTTGCTGGTAGTCGCCACACTGGCATGACCAAGAGTTTGGGATAGTAGGTGAATCGGGGCCCCACGGTTCAGTGCATGGGAAGCGTGACAATGCCTCAACCAATGGGCGCTAGTCTTCTCAGAAATTCCAGCGCGTTTCGCAGCTTCCTTGACCAAGTGCGTTACAGACACCCTGTGCAAGTGCCCGCCGTTAGTTGCTTTCCGACTCCTGAAAATCGGCTCAGAATTCCCCGCCCCCCCTCTGCTGTTCAAAAGTGCTAGATACAGACGAAGGAAGTAGAACCACGCGAGTCTTGTCGCCCTTGCCATAAATCGAGAGTTGCCCACTTTCACCGTTAGGTCATCGCACACGATCGCTCAATTAATTGTTGTAACATCCGATCGATCTCGGCGATCGCTCCCAGGTTGAGACAAAAAACATTCTCAAGAGTAGCGCGTAACTCTGCAACCGTTGAAAGGACGCGATGTTCTGTTCGACCGTCCAAATAATGCACCATAAACCGATTATTCCACAAGGCATAACGACAATTTGACCCCGGTTTTGCCACAATCAAGTTATTAACAAAAATCGAGTTGGGATGATTTGAAACGTACCAATTACTCACCTCATAATCGGGTAATTCTTGTTCTTGAAGATCGAATCTGTAAAGGGATTTCCACTCCTGCTTGATATATGCTTGCATAATGTAGCTGCGATCCGTTGCGATCAATCGAAATGGTTCGTGGGATGTAGGTTGTTCAATATCCGGTGTCAAAGCAAGCGGTACGGTAAGCGTTAATCCTCCGAATCCCACATCTGCAATGTATGGCTCTCCATCAATATTGACCAACAGCACCATATGACTGCGAGGTGCGATCGTCCCGGATGGTAAATTCCATAGCACACGAGCTGCTAGATTCGTTACCTGAAAGCCAAGAGCAAGCAAAACATCCCGCAACAGTGAGTTTTGCTCAAAACAATAGCCACCCCGTCCCTCGTTGATTAGTTTTTGTTGCAAGGATGCTAAATCCAGCAAAACCGGTTGTTTCAGGAGCGAATTGAGGTTTTCAAAGGCGATCGTGTGGGAATGTCGCTGATGAATTGCCTGTAACGCTGTCAGCCTGGGCAAGCCGTCACCACTATAGCCAATTCGTTGAAAATAGGCATCAATGTCAATCTCAGTCAGTCGTTGTTGAGTTTCTTCATGGGGAGTAGTTAATTATTATTCTCTAACCTCACTCCAGAAGCTAGAATGTTAGGGCTGATTTAATGCCAAGATGTTTGATGGGTCATTGTCTGACAATGAAGCCCCACTTCTAAAAGCTAGAGAGTCAAATAAAACAGAAATATTTTGAATTTTGTGACAATAAATGCTAGGGAGAGATAAGAGACATGACGAAAGAGTATCCAGTGCCACCATTTGAGCAGGTTAGCGATCAAATGCAACTGCGGTTGCCCTTGCAGAATTTGAAAGAATTCCCACCAGAAATCGTCAAGTACACGACTCTAAAAGTGCTTGTACTCAGTGACAATCATATTACCTCCATCCCAAAGGAGCTAAGGCAACTCTCCCATCTGACAGGGCTTGACCTCCGTAATAATCATATTACCTCCATCCCAAAGGAGTTCGGACAACTGTCCAATATAGGAATCCTTGACCTCGGTAATAATGAGATTACCTCCATCCCAGAGGAGTTCGGACAGCTATCTAATCTAAAATGGCTTGACCTCTACAACAATAATATTACCTCCATCCCAGAGGCACTGGGGCAACTGTCCAGTCTTAGGTGGCTTTATCTCAGTAAGAACCAGATTACTTTCATCCCCGAGGTGTTAGGAAAAATGTCGAATCTAATATACCTTGACCTCAGTGACAATAATATTACCTCTATCCCAGAGGCGCTAGGGCAACTGTCCAATCTGATAGGTCTTGACCTCAGTCACAATGAGATTACGTGTATCCCAGAGACACTAGGGCAACTGTCCAGTCTGACAAAGCTTATTCTCAGTGACAATAAGATTACCTCCATCCCAGAGGCACTAGGACAACTGTCCAATCTGACAGAGCTTGACCTCAGTAATAATAATATTACCTCCATCCCAGAAGCGCTCAAACAATTGCCGAAGCTGAAAATAGATGAATAGGCTAAGGAAAAAGTTTACGCTTTGTCTATTAGAATGTAAGCAAAAGAATGCGGTGAAACTCTTGCTAGCAAGCCTTCATAGTCTCAAGCTCTAGCTCAAGCGTGATAAATAACTGGAAGAATACTTGTCACGCTATTTAGACGTGAGTTTCTGTTAGCTTTCGTCTTAAAAAAACCCAAAAACCCGGACAGTAATTCGCCCCAGCCAAGCGTGTTTTATTCAACTAACTCCTGCACAAATCTAGCCGGGTTATTTAGTTATTTACTTAGTTTTACTTGATATTACTAAACTGCCCGACACTGGCTAACTCCTTACCAGTCGCGCTTCTTGCTGTTTTCGCTCAAGCGTGAACTTGAGCAAATTTGGTACTGATCATAGGAGTTATGGTATTTACTCACAAATATAGGCACATTGAAACAAGCTGTAACAGCGTTTAAATGTCGGAGGGGTATCGAAGCAATGTTTAAGGACTGTAAAACAAGAGGCTATAATTTTGAAAAAAGCTACGCTTGTGACGATCGCCTAAAAACTTTAATTTTATTGATAGCTTTGGCTTACAGTTGCGCTATTTTACAGGGACGTAAGTTTAAGCTTAGGGGAATTCAGAAATACATTGATCGCCTGATTGAGTCAAGCCGATCGCAACGTCATCATAGTAGTTTTTGGATAGGGTGATATGGTCAATCGTGGACACAGCGAAGCCGAGAGTAGAGAGGGAGTTTTGCCTGCCATACAACTGTTGCGGAATTGATGAAAATTAGAGGTAATAAGCTCCCATTCTTTCACCGGGTTTTGAGGGCTATGTCCTTGATTTTATTAAGCTTTTGACGGGCTTGTCACCCCGTCAGGTAAAATAGACTTTGGACTCCTGAAGACTGCTATGCCCAAAAACAAGACAACCAACGTCCAGAATAAGGAAAGCCTAGAGCAGAAGCTATGGAAGGCTGCGGATAAGCTACGAAAAAACATTGACGCGGCAGAGTATAAGCACATTGTCTTGGGATTGGTTTTCCTTAAGTACATCTCCGATTCCTTTGAGCAGTTACACGAGAAGTTGATTGCGGGCGAGGGCGACTACGCAGGGGCTGACCCGGAAGACTCGGACGAGTACAAAGCGGAGAATGTGTTTTTCGTACCTGCTGAGGCGCGCTGGTCGGCGTTGCAAGCACAGGCGAAGCAGCCGACGATTGGGCAGATCGTGGATGAGGCAATGGAGGCGATCGAACGGGAAAACCCCAAACTCCTCAAGGGGATTTTGCCGAAGGTCTATGGTCAACAGAAGCTCGACCCGATCGCTTTGGGGGGGCTGATCGACAATATCGGCAGCGTCAACTTGGCGAAGGTAAAGGCGGAATCTGACGGGCAATTAATTTTGGATTTGGAGCCAAGGGTAGCCCCCACTCGACAGGCGGATTTACTAGGGCAAGTGTATGAGTATTTTTTGGGGGAGTTTGCCCTGGCAGAAGGCAAGAAAGGGGGACAATTCTACACGCCAGAAAGTGTGGTGCGGGTGTTGGTAGAGATGCTCGAACCTTACAAGGGACGAGTGTTTGACCCTTGCTGTGGGTCGGGCGGGATGTTTGTCCAGAGTGAGAAATTTGTAAAGGCGCATCAGGGGCGACTGGATGATATTTCGATCTATGGGCAAGAGAGCAACGAGACAACCTACAAGCTGTGTCGGATGAACCTGGCGATTCGGGGGATTGATGGCTCGAATATTCGCTGGAATACAGAGGGGTCGTTTCTTAAGGATGCTCACCCAGATTTAAAGGCGGATTTTGTGATCGCGAATCCACCGTTTAACGATAGCGACTGGGTTGGTCGGATAGACGAGAAAAATGACGGGGGGCATCCTCTTCGTAATGATGGGCGTTGGCAGTATGGAACGCCCCCCGTGGGCAGTGCCAACTTTGCTTGGGTGCAGCATTTCTTGTATCACTTGGCACCGACCGGCGCAGCGGGGTTTGTGTTGTCGAATGGGTCACTGTCGTCTAATACGAGCGGGGAGGGGGAGATTCGTCAGCAGTTGGTGCGATCTGACTTGGTAGATTGCATCGTGATGATGCCGACGCAGTTGTTTTACAACACAGGGATTCCGGCGTGTCTGTGGTTTTTGAGCAGATCTAAGAACGGCAACAAGAACCGCGATCGCAAGGAGGAGGTGTTGTTTATTGATGCCTCGGAGTTGGGCGCTATGGTCAACCGTCGCAATCGAGCGTTTGATGATGACGACATTCAGAAGATCGCGGGAACGTATCACGAATGGAAGCGGGACGGCGGGAACTATGTGGACATTAAGGGGTTCTGTAAGTCGGCAACGCTGGCGGAGATTGAGAAGCATAATTTTGTCTTAACGCCAGGGCGCTATGTGGGCATTCCTGATGAGGTGGAATCTGAGATTTCCTTTGAGGAAACAATGATTCATCTCAACCAGTCTCTTCAAAAGCAGACACAGCAAGCAAGAAAATTAGATCGAGAAATCAGAGAGCAACTTCATTTGGTTTATCCCTCTCTAGATTGGAGTGAAGTAGATTTTTCATCATCTGAGGTACTGGAGTATATCGCCCAAACCCTATTTAAACATTGGTTCGTCGATTTCGAGTTTCCCAACGAAGACGGGAAGCCCTACAAGTCATCCGGGGGGGAGATGGTGCGATCGGAGTTAGGCGAAATTCCCGCAGGTTGGAAAGCTAGGAAGTTAGATGATGTCCTATCTCTAATTATTGATTATCGAGGTAAAACACCTAAAAAGTTAGGGAGTGACTGGTCGTTGACTGGAATTCCAGCACTCTCAGCAAAAAACATCAAAAATGGACGAATTGTTAGAGAAGATGCAATAAATTTTGTAGATGAGGATTTGTATCAGAAATGGATGAAGGATGAACTCCAAAAAGGTGATGTTTTATTGACTTCTGAAGCACCTTTAGGAGAAGTTTATTATTTGGCAAATAATAGAAAATATGTATTATCACAAAGGTTATTTTGCTTGAGGACAAAATTAGGATTCGACTCTACATATTTGTATTTTTGGTTGAAATCAATTCAAGGTCAATTTCTGTTGGAAAGGAGGGCCACTGGTTCGACTGTCGAAGGAATCAGACAAGTAGAACTCCGAAAAGTTGAAATTATTATCCCTTCTGCGGATATTCTCAAAAAAGCTACCCATACATGGCTTGTAGCTCTTGAAAAGATTGAAAACAATAGCCAGCAAATTCAAACCTTAACTAAAACACGCGATTTGCTCCTGCCCAAACTGATGAGCGGCAAACTCCGCATCACCGAATAAACCTCAACTCCTTTCCCGGTCTTATGAGCAAATTCACCACCGAAGACGACATCGAGACATACAACCTTGAACTGCTCAATACCCTCGGCTATGACTATAAACATGGCAAAATCCTTGAACCTGAAGGAGCCGCACCCGACCGCCAGAGCTTCAGTGATGTCCTGCTTAAAGACCGCCTGACCCAAGCCCTAGCGCGGATCAATCCCCACATTCCGCCCGAAACTCGCCACCAAGCTCAACGGGAACTGCAAAACATCGCCAGTTTCGACCTGATCGACAACAACGAAACCTTCCACGGCTACCTCACTGAGGGCATCAACGTTGAATATCAGCGCGACGGCGAAACCAAAGGGGAAAAGCTTTGGCTGATTGACTGGGGCAACCCCGAAAATAACGAATTCCTCGCGGTAAATCAGTTCACCGTCATCGAAGACAACCACGATCGCCGTCCCGACATCATTCTTTTTATCAACGGGCTGCCCCTGGTGGCGATCGAACTCAAAAACGCCGCCGATACCAAAGCCAACCTGCAAGCCGCCTTTAACCAATTACAGACATACAAGCGCGAAATCCCCAGCCTCTTTACCTATAACGCCCTGCTAGTAATTTCTGATGGCACCTCCGCCCGTGCAGGCTCTCTCTCTGCTTCCTACAGCCGTTTCAGCCAATGGAAACGGAAACTCCCCAACGGCGACATCGACAACGACCCCAACACAAACGAACTGGAAATCCTCACTCAGGGGATGTTCAACAAAGACACCCTGCTCGACCTGATCCGCCACTTCACCGTCTTTGAAAAAATCAAGACTGTAAACCCCAAAACCGAAGTCGTTACCCTGCAAACCATCAAAAAGCTGGCTGCCTATCACCAGTATTATGCGGTCAATCTAGCCGTCGAGAGCATCATTTCAGCAACTAAAAGCAACCATCGCGGTGGTGTTCTGTGGCACACCCAGGGGAGCGGCAAATCTCTCTCAATGGTGTTCCTCAGTGGCAAACTCGTTCTGATGCTGGCTAACCCCACCGTAGTTATCCTCACAGATCGCAACGACCTCGACGACCAACTCTTCGACACTTTTGCCGGGTGCCGTCAATTGCTGCGTCAATCCCCCCAACAAGCGGGAGATCGCGAGGCAGTGCGAGAACTGCTCAATGTTAATTCGGGTGGCATTATCTTTACCACAGTGCAGAAATTCTCCCCCCAAAACGACGAAACGATTTATCCCAAAATTAGCGATCGCACTAACATCGTCGTCCTAGCCGATGAAGCCCACCGCAGCCAATACGGCTTCAAAGCCAAACAGGTCAACATCAAAGACGAGGAAGGCAACATCGTCGGCAAACAGACCCGCTACGGCTTCGCCAAATACATCCGCGATGCCCTACCCAACGCGACCTTCGTCGGCTTCACTGGCACTCCCGTCGAACAGACTGACAAAAACACCCCCGAAATCTTTGGCGACTACATTGACATCTACGACATCGCCCAAGCTGTCAAAGACAATGCCACCGTCCCCATTTACTACGAAAGTCGCTTGGTCAAAGTAGACCTCGATGAGCGAGGGCGGGAACTGCTCAACGAACTCGACGAAGACCTCAGTTTTGAAGACCTCAGCGCTACCCAGCAAGCCAAAGCCAAGCAGACCAGAGTCGAGGCGATCGTTGGCTCCACCCAACGCCTAACAACCATCGCTCAAGATATCATCACCCACTTTGAAATCCGCCAAACTGCCAATCGCGGCAAAGGCATGATCGTCACCCTCAGCCGTCAGGTAGCTGCCAATCTTTACGATGCCATTATCAAAATCCGCCCCGACTGGCACAGCGACGACCTCAACAGCGGCAAAATTAAAGTCGTCATGACTGCCAGCGCTTCTGATAAGGGCAACTTGGTTAAACACCACACCAACAAGAAAAATCGTCAAATCTTGGCACAACGGCTCAAAGACTCCACCAACGACCTTGAACTCGTCATCGTCTGCGATATGTGGCTCACTGGGTTCGATGCCCCTATCCTTCACACGATGTATATGGACAAGCCGATGAAGGGGCACAACCTGATGCAGGCGATCGCTCGTATCAACCGTGTTTACTTTGAGAAGCAAGGCGGCTTGATTGTCGATTATTTGGGTGTGGCAAATGAACTCAGAGAAGCCCTGAAAGTTTACTCCCAAAGCGGCGGCAAAGGCGACCTCACCCTCGATCAACAGGTGGCGATCGGGCTACTGTTCGCCAAACTCGAAGTCGTTGAAGACATTATGGCGGGCTTCAACTATCAGCCTTACTCCAACGCCAGCACCGGGGACAAACTCAACATTCTCAAATCTGCGGCGAACTATGTCGCAGACCCGCAAATTAAAGACCGTTTCCTCGATGCCGTGACTGCACTCTCCAAAATCTATGCTCTCACCGCTCACCATCCAGAGGCGATCGACCAATCCGAAAAAATCTCCTTCTTTCAAGCTATCCAAGCGAGTCTCCGAAAACTAGAACCCACCGACGGTAGCCTCAGCAATGCCGAAATCGAAACCGCTATCCGGCAAGTGGTGGATCAAGCCCTCGTCTCCGATACCGTCATCAACATCTTCGACGAAGCAGGTATCAAAAGCCCTGACCTCTCCATCATCTCCGACGAATTTCTGGAAGAAGTCGAAGGCATGGAACATCAAAATCTGGCAGTGGAATTGCTCAAAAAACTGTTGCGCGATGAAATCAAAGCCCAACGCCGTACCAACATTGTCCAGAGTCGTCGGCTTACTGAAATGCTTGAAGACTCCTTGCGACGCTACCAAAACCAAGTAATTAGCGTCACGGATGTGATCCAAGAATTGATTAATCTCTCTAAGGATGTCCAAGCCGCCAAACAACGAGGTGAAGAGTTGGGGTTAGAACCCTATGAACTCGCCTTTTATGATGCCCTGGCTCAAAACCAGAGTGCGCGGGACGTGATGGGACAAGACCAACTGCGAGAATTGGCGATCGTCCTGGTAGAACGGGTACGCAAAAACGCTTCTATCGACTGGAATCTCAAAGAAAGTGTCCGAGCCAGAATGAAGGTGATGGTCAAACGCTTATTGAGGCAATATGGCTATCCGCCCGATATACAAGCTCTTGCGATCGAGTTGGTGTTAGAGCAGGCAAAGGTTTTCACGGAGTTTGAAGTAGAGACAAATCGTTCCTAATATTACGCAGGAAGATTAAAACTCCTGTAGCGAAGCTGTAACATAGAGATAAGGATGGTATAGGTTGCAAAAGGTAAAGGAAACCCGCCATTTTGAGTACAGTGAGGATAGACGGGAAAGCTGTTATATTCTGATGAAGCTGTAGTAGTTTAAACCCCTGGTCAAGATATGTAGCTAACCTGATGTAGCGTCCGCACTTTCAAGTCTTGGGCTGGGAAATAGTGTTATCCCCGCCTAGAACAAGGTTTTGGAGTGAGTGGGAAATTACCCTATCCCCGCCTAAACCCTAGCGGGATTTTTTCGACCCTCTGTTAAATCTTTGTCAAAGTGAAAAAATTTAGAAGACTGTCGGAAAAATAGCCGCCTGCCCGTCGGACTGAGTACACTTAAACTCGTGTGTCACGCGCTTGACCCCATTTAATAACCTTAGCAGTTCCCGGCTCTGGCTCAGGATATGCGTTTTTACTGATGCCCAATGTTGTAGGTCGGGTTGGATGATGAAACCCAACACGTATCATTGCTTCTCCCTCTCAACCTTTGGTGCGATTACGCATTTGCAATAATAGCTCAGTCATTTATTTAATTCTCAGAGTTTGGTAATAATGCTAACAAGAAAAGTATCATAACCTTACAAAAGTAGCTCTTATGTTGCAAAAAATTCATTGGTTAGGACAGATTCAGGGTGAGAATATTCATCAAACTCAAGAGTTTAGAACTCTTTTTTGTAACCATAAGTTTCTAATTCCTTATCCTCTTACTTTCGTAAGCCCAGCTTTCATTATGGTCGATGGAGGTTTAGTATCTAACACTTATGCCTGGACATTAGCTATTAATAATTGTTCAATTTTCGCTGGTCCTGGTTCTTTTTCCACATCAGCAGACCATGTAAGTGAACAAATTCGTCGTTTCCTCATCCTACGAATGAACTTGTTTTTTGGCCAGTCACCAGAAGAAGTTGAAAGGCACTGTAATATGCTTCATCCTGTAGGAAATAACCTTATTCCCCAAAAGATTTTGCCTGATATTTTTACTGAAACACGAAAATTGCCTCATAAAGAAATGTTATCGCTTAATTCTTGGTTTCAAAAGGTTTTATCGCTACCACGAGAAAAATATAAAATTGTTTGTCAAGCTCTTGCTGCTTACGAACGTGCACTCCACGTTCTCTCTAGTGATGCTGCTCTCTCTTACTCCTTGCTTGTGTTTGTAATCGAAGCATTAGCAAATAGCCATTCAGATTATCATGCAACGTGGGATGATATACGAGGTGAGCCAAAAGAACGTTTCAATGCTCTGTTTGAGGACGGTCGGATTTCCTCTATAGATACTAGTTGGATTGATGATTTTCGTGAAGTTTTGGTAGACACCATACATCCAGGAGCTACAAGAAGATTTACAAATTTTGCGCTCGCTCATATCTCCAACGATTTATATAGTGCATCAAATAGTAATGCTAAATCTCCATTAAGGCGCTCTAGGATTCATCAAAGTATTCAAAATGCTTATATTCTTAGATCTTCGTTTTCTCATGCACTAACACCGCTCACTCAGCTTCTGATTGGTGAATCATATCGTGCTGAAGAGATTGAAGGAGAATTTGAGCTAAAAGGTGGTAAGAAAGTTAAAACCTCTTATTTGACCCTACGAGGTTTATTTCGTGTAGTGCGTTCTATCTTGCTTGAGTTTATTGAGCAACAAGAAGTTGTGGATTTGAGGTCTTATAACTGGACTCAAGAACCACAATATGGTCTAGTCGAAGGTGCCCGTGATCCGGCTTATGTTTCTATGAAAAATTCTGAGGGTGAGCTTTTAACCCTTGAAGCTCAGTATGCTAAAAATTGGTTTGAAGATATTCTTGTAATCTATCAAGACAACTATATTGAACGCCTTCATGAACAATTTTCAAAAAACCAAACAGATTCTGATGTGTGCCTGGGTATAGCTACTTCCGGTTCTATGGCAGGAAGAATGCTATTTCGTTTTGATACTAACCCTTCTTACAACTGGCAACTTCTCAAACAACAAGCTCTACAGCTTATAGCTTGGTCTGATAAGATCAAAAAAGTTTATTTACAGGCTATTGCATTGCTTTGCGCTCATCTTGCAACGATGGATGGTGCAGAGGAAGAATGGGACAGTGTATTAAAAGCACCTGCTTTTGATACTCCTTTATTTGAACTCGAACGTTTTGTTGTAGATGTGATTCACAACACAACATCGTGTTGGTCATGTAAACAAGCTGAGAAGGTTTTTGAAAATCACCTCAAAAACACAAAAATTTTTATTCCAACTCGTGTAGAAATAGCTTGTATGCTTGAACTAGCAAAGCTCTCTCAAAATGAAGGTTTAGATGAGGAGCGAAGAAAGTGGTTAAATGCTGCCTATGGAGATACGGCACTATATCCAAATCTTCAAAATTTAATACATAATGCAATGAATTCTGATGATATGGTTGTTCAACCGCAAGAGGCTCTGAATATTTTTTGAATTGTCCCAAAAGTATTTGGTGGTAAGTAAAAATAGAGTAAACCTAACTTAAGTATAGCATTAAGCTAACAACCCTCTTCGTTGAGTTGGAGAGGTTTCTGCGTCCGCTGAACATGATCATTAGACTGCTATGTATGTGACATAAGTTACAGGTTGTAATCAAATAAAGACTAATCATTAGAGGTTCTAATTGAACCTTCTTTCGGCTTCTCTAAGGGTCGTTATCGAATATCGGAAAAAATGACTATCCCCGCCTAAACCCTAGCGGGATTTTTTCGACGGGCTGTTAAGTTTTTGTGGAAGTGAAAAAGATTTGGAAGACCGTCGAAAAAATAGCAGCCAGCCTCGCTAGCTGTTGGCCGAACTAAAAGCCGTGTGTCACGCGCTTGAAACTACTTGGTATGGCTGCTATAGTAAATGAAACGCTTGACACACGGGATTCAATTATTATGCCAAACCCTAAAGGACACGAAGACTCAATCAAAGATTCCCGCTTTAAAGCTGCTTGGCAGAGCGGCCCGACTCGCACCATCCGAGTTCCGATCGCCCTGGCTGACGCTACTTTGGAATATGCCCGACAACTTGACCAAGTAATTGAACCGCGTGACACAGTAAATAACCCACTTGGCATGGCACGTATTGAACCGCGTGACACAACAGATAGCATCGTTAGTCCCGAAATAAGGCCAAATACCGATCAATCGCATGACACAAGGAACCTGGTTGACGAAGTGACATGGTTAAAGACTGAGAATAAGCGGTTACAGAATTTGTTGAGTGACTTGAGGGTTGAACTGAATGATACGTTGAGAAATGCCCCTGTAGTGCTTGAATGGGAGTCACCAGATGCTGCTGACCTGTTAAACAGGCTGAAAGCCAAGCACAAGAAATCAACCGCCTCGCTCGCAGACATCGAAGCGATTTTGGAGATGATTGAAGGGTAAACCCCAAAAGGGAATTAGAAATCTATACCCCAGTTTATCCCGGAGATGTGCTGAGATAATTTCTATGGCGTTAAGCCACAAAAACTTAAAACCTTATCAGGGATTGATGCCAGTTGGAGTAGAGCGCACCAGAGTCTCTTTGCGACCGCCGAAGGCGATCGCCTTCGGCGATAAATACTAAAACCGGAATTTCCCCAACGGCTTATAGTTGGGGCTTTTTTGTGGCTCAGAACATCTTGTCTAGTAAGTTAGTAACATTCCTTGGATTCCCGTTTCGGGCTGAAAATGGCAACGAGGTGTGAGGGCATCAGTTGCGGTTGGTGTCGGAGCGTCCCAACTGTAGGGCTAGGTTTAAGATTCTTCCGTTGTGAGGTATAAAAGCTCTTTGAGGGCGGATGTAATATCTTTATCACGAGGGCGCTTTTCAATGTCTTCGTGGCTATAAATCCAAAATAATAAAATTTTGCAACTAACTGGATTAACCACATACATCAATCTAATTTGTCCTGAAGCTCCCTTTGCAAAAGAAACTGCCAGCTTGTGAAATGTACAGCCTTCCGGTAATCGAGCTTTTTTAGGCAAAGATTCTTGTCGAGAATTGTTAGGATACGGATTTTCAGTTAAATCACCTATAATTTTTGCTATCCAATCCCGAAACTCATCTTTGCCATACTTTTTTGCACATTCCTTAAGAGACCTCTGAAATTTTGGATACTTTTCAATCGAGAAGGGAGTCGATCCAGTCACGCACTTCTCCTTTTTTGATACATTCTGACGGTTCTAAATTAAAGGCATCCTCCAACAATGCACGCATCAGAGGTTCATAAAGTGGATTCTGGCGCTCTATCCAATCCAACTTTTGATATCCTAGTGCTTTCATGTCTTCCTGCTGAATCGGCTCTGTCGAACTTTCCTCTGGCGGCAATCCTTTGCGAGCTTTCCTCCAAGGAAACTCAACATGAGTCATATCACTCAATAGGTAAGCATGGTAGCCACTAAAGGAGTCCCAAACTTTTTCTAAAAGATACTTTGTCTCATCTGGAACCTGTGACAAAACATCTTCTCCGGGGATAGGTAATTGTTTGGCTTCAAACTCGCTGTAAAACCTGTAAGCAGGAGGGCATACCGGTCCATACCGCCATGCCTGAATTTCATTCTCAAACAGCGGTTCATCAAACAAGGCTAAATGCAAGCTCTGCGCGTAATATAGGAGTTTTTGCACTTTCATGTTAGTCATTTCAGGTTCTAAGCCATCTTGGTAAGCTCTCTTAATAAAGTAGCGAGCCACATTGAGGCAATCAATCATGACGCAGCTCCTCTGGCGATATTGAATCTTTCATTGTAACAATTTTGCTACACTTCTATTATAGACTAAAAAATCAACATTCTCCGGTAAGCCTGTAGTTCAGTCCCTGATAGGGCTTTAGGCGAGTTGCTAGGTGTCACATCACCCTACAACCTTATCAGGGATTAAACTACAGGCAAAAAAACTACTTAACGCATTTTGATTCCCGTTGATTCCCGTTTTTGTGCGGTTTGCACGGTAATCTGCACTAGCAAAATCTAAAATTTGAATCTTAAACCTGAAATTGTTTGACAAAAAAGAGCGACCGATATCCTGCTCGCTGTCGGCAAGTGCGATCGCACTTGCCGACAAATCACAAGAACCAGAATCCTCAACTAATCGAAAGTTGGGGATTTTTTTTTGCTCAAAACATTCCATCCAGTAATTCGGTAACGTCTTGCTGGTCGCGACCCCGGTTGTCATCATAGATCATTAAAGTGTCGAGCTTCCGATGCCTGCTGAGTTTTTGAACCTTACGCACATTGCCGTCGGTTGCATCCAGGGCTGCCGTGATAGCTGTCTGTATATTCTACGTCCGCCCGAAGTGAGCTGGGCTACCACGTTAAGAAATCCCCCCGACCGATACAGCAATGCAGTATTTGCGGCAAACTCTGTGGTATCGGGTCGAGTATACACCAAGATGAAGATAGAACGGCACGGCCAGGCAAAAATACTCACGCAACAGGAAATCGAGCTTTTGTTCAACAAAGGTTTGCAAACCTCACGCGATCGCACGCTCTTTGGAGTTTGTCTCTACACCGCTTGTCGGATTGCCGAAGCTTGTTCCCTGGAAGTCATCGATATTTACACAGCCAGAGGTACAGTCCGACCTACAATCAACTTCCGCAAAGCCAACACCAAAGGAAAACTCCAAACCAGGACGATTCCAGTGATAGAGGATTTGCGAAGTCTCCTGACATCTTGGAAACCTAACGCCGGTCAGACTTACTTATTCCCCGGCCGCCACCCGAACCATCATTGGAAGCATCTGCACCCCAACTCAGCGGATCGGATTTTGAGAGAAGCGTTCGATCGCGCCGGCATCGAAGGAGCCTCCACCCACAGTTTTAGGAGAACGGCTCTCACCCAGATGAGCAACGCCGGGATTCCGCTGCGGATCATTCAAGAAATCAGTGGCCACCGCAACGCCAGAACAGTTGCAGCGCTACGAAAGAGGTGCCGGTCAGAACAAGTCACAGGAGCGATCTCTTCAATTTCCATCCTTTCTAACACTGGAAAACGCTCATTACCGAGTTGGCAACGGTCTGCTAGTTTCTGACGATCGCCCCCAACCGCCGCGATCACTCCATCTCCGCCTACCAGTGAAGTAATGCAGCAAGTTTGACCGACTCCGCTGTCGGGTCAGATATACACCACATGGATCACCCCAACGGTTACATGAAGTATAGGTGGGCCGTGAACTCAGTTTGCTTTCTAGATCGCTCGATAAAGAGTTTGTGATTGAGAAAATAGGCGTTAATTCAGATCGAACAGAGCGGTATGTGATATGACTGAAATATAAAAAGTTTGCAAGCTAACTCACGATGAGGTTATGAAGCAATGAATGTTAACAGCGCCGCTCAACTTCTGCAAACAGGCTTTCGCACCGCACTAGGAGCAAGCAGCGCGATCGCGGAACTGCTCAATAACCCGCAAAAATTAGCAGACATCCTCGCAAAACCGCCGCGATCGCCAGAGCAACTACTCCTAGACCTTGCTGCTAGAGGCGAAAGCATAGAACAAGAAGCACATAAATTTGGCGAGACATTTTTATCGGGCGGCAGTCACCATTTAAAACCGCCACAATACATTGAACGAGCTGGCGAGCAGTGTTTTCTTCAACCCTACGACATCAAAGGTACAAACCTCTATGGATTTATCTTAGAAGGTTCTTTGCATAAGCTACAAGCAGTATGCGACACATATCTCAACCAGCCAGCTAAAGGAGAAGTTGAGTATCGCCCTGCCATGCACTATGTTGTCCTTACTTTCGGAACGATGGATTCGCTCAGTTCCACAAACAAACCAGACAGCGAAAAGGGATATGTTCTTGAAGAAGAGGTAGTTTTTTGGATATTGACGATGGTCGGAAAACAAGTAGGACCTGCATTTGTAGTGGAGCGGCTAGCTTGGTTCATGCCTTACGTTTTTGTCAATAACTCACCAGTTTTAATTTCAGGGCGCGAGGTTTACGGTATTTCAAAACAACTGGGTTCTTTTCAAATTCCCAAACCCCCGCAGCCACCTGATTTATTCACTTTAGAGACGCTTTTATGGAAACATTTTAGACCGGACATTCAAGCCCAAGATGAAAGGTTGATAGAAGTTTGCAGAGTTGGTAAGGAGGTATCTTTTAAACCTAACAAGACTTGGGATACCCCACAAGAATTAGTCAATGAAATTTTAGAGCTACTTTTTGACAACAATGGTAGGATCGAGATTCCTGGTTTTAGTTTGCCACTCAATATTTTTGACTACCTAACTCATACAGCAGTTCCAGTCGTATTTCTCAAACAATTCCGCGATGCAGAAGATGGTAGCCGAGCTTGCTATCAAGCGATCGTCGAAAATTTGATGAAAATGTACAAATATCACAGCGGACGCATCCTGAGCTTCGGTTCTTTAGGCGATCAGTTTGAGGTCACACTGTACGATTATGCCAGCCACCCCATAGTTAACGATTTGGGGTTACGCCCACGTGGTACAAAACCAGGAGAATCAGTTCGATTGCCCGTCAAGCTGTCTTTCTGGATCAACTTCAACTTCACCGTCGAAAATGGTACTACAGTTTGGAAAGCGCCTTCTTAAATTAACTTTCATTTCAGTCAAATTATAGCGCGAATCCATGAAAACCCCGGCTAAAAAGCCCGGGATGAAGCGCAGTTAAAAATATACTTTTGAAAGTAGATTCTCTACTCAATCGATAAATGCCTGAAACATCGAAACTCAAAAAAATTGCCATTTTGGGAGGAGGAATCGCCTCCATAACTGCTGCATTTGAACTCACCAGCCAGCCGGGATGGAACGCTCTCTACGATATTACTGTGTACCAACAGGGCTGGCGTCTGGGAGGTAAAGGCGCATCAGGACGCAGCGTGGAGTCTAACCCGCCTTACCACGAACCAACCTACCGAATAGAAGAACATGGATTGCACATTTTTTTTGGATTCTACGAGAATGCTTTTCGATTGATGAAACAGTGCTACGACGAATTAGGAGAAGACGGCCCGTTTTTGAGTATAGAAGATGCCTTCAAGCCGCACAGCCTGATAGTTCTCGAAGAATATATCAATGGTCGCTGGGTTCAGTGGCCTTTCAACTTTCCCACGAATAAATTGCTTCCTTGGGAAGGAGGGGGCTATTTCTCGATGTGGGAGCATATCTGCTCCCTGCTCAAATTGATGCACGATGGATTTGAAGGTTCAAACTCTTTAAAATCTCAGTGTTCAGTTAACAGATTATCCAGCAATCAGCCAATCCCGAACTGGTTAGAACTTCTTGCCAAACAGATAGATATTGGCGGGGAAACTCTTAAACTCACCTCAGAAATCGCACCGCTTCACCTTCCCGACCAACTGGTGCAGTTACTTCTCAAAGAACCAGCCCGCTGGTGTCAGTGGTTGGAAAATGCTATGAAACAGATAGGAACTACCTTAGACACTATTGATTTAACATCAGAAGGAACATTTCTCGCTCTGGCCTACAAGTTAGCCAAATCCATGCCGGACGATACCCGCACTCACCGCTCCGAACACCACAGGATCATTCTTAAGCTTTTAGAGCAATTTATGCAGCGCTTGAGAAGCTCTATCGAGTCAGAACTTGAGCAAGATGACGATACATTTCGGATTTTAGTTTTGTTAGATTTAGCATTTGCCAACATTCGGGGATTATTTGTTGATGAAGTAATTTATTCGGGTTCTTTAGACTCTTTAGACGAATATGATTATAGGGAGTGGCTGCAAAAACACGGGGCCGGGGAAACTAGCATCAATTCAGCATTTATCCGCGTTTTGTATGACCTTGTTTATGCCTTTCCTGGGGGGAACGTTCATCAGCCCAGACTAGCAGCAGGAACAGCAATCCGTATCCTAACAACCGTAATTTTCCAGTACAACGGGGCGATTATGTGGAAAATGCAAGCTGGTATGGGAGATACGATTTTCGCCCCGCTTTATAAAGTGCTGAAACGTCGTGGTGTCAAATTTGAGTTTTTCCACCGCGTGAAACAGTTGCACCTTGACGATTCGCAGCAGTCGATCGCTAGCATTTCTTTGGGACGGCAGGTGAATCTCAAAGAACCGGCTCGGGAATACGAGCCTCTGATTAAAGTTAAGAGGCTCCTCTGCTGGCCGAGCAAACCCCTCTACGAGCAAATTGTAGAAGGTGAAGAACTCCAGCAACAGCAGGTAAATTTGGAGTCTTTTTGGACTCCGTGGCAAGATAATGAAACCCCAGTCACTCTGAATGTTGGAGAAGATTTTGACTTGGTAATTCTCGGCATTTCTCTAGGAGCTTTACCCTTTATCTGCGGCGATTTGATTAATGCTGAAAAAAATCCGGCTCATCAAAAATGGGCGTTGATGGTGAATCAAATCGAGACAGTTCCCACTCAAGGCGGTCAGTTGTGGCTTAAATCTAATTTACAGCAGTTGGGATGGATTGGGGGCAGTCCTGTGGTAGGTTCTTATGTAGAACCCCTCGATACTTATGCCGATATGAGCGATTTGATCCAGCGCGAAAATTGGCCTTCCGAACATTATCCCTACAATCTTGCTTATTTTACAGGCGTAATAGCAGACTCAGGAATTCCTCCTAGCAGCGATCGCGATTTCCCCAAAAGGGAACAGGAGAAAGTAGAACAACAGGCTATCAACTTCCTCGAAAACCAAATCGGTAACTTATGGCCTAAAGCTACCACTCCAGAAAATCCTCAAGGGTTGAATTGGGATTTGCTTGTCGATCTAAAAAACCAGCCGGGACAGAAGCGTTTCTACTCTCAATACTGGCGAGTCAACATCGACCCTTCAGAGCGTTACGTGCTTTCTGTCCCCGGAAGTACAAAATATCGGCTCAAAACCGATGAATCTGGCTTCGATAACCTCTACTTGACGGGTGACTGGATCGACAACGGTTACAATTCAGGCTGTGTCGAAGCAACCGTTATGTCAGCTATGCAGGCTGCTCGTGCTATTTTGACACAAATTTTTGGGATTGAGTATGCAAAAAAAATTATCGGTGAGCGGGATTCCTGGTTTTGAAAACTGTGTCAGGGTATAAGCTCGCTCAGCATTTAAATTGCATCTCAAGAAACAATCAAACTCTTGTATGCCTGGGTTGGGGGATGTCTGATATCATAAATAATTAAGTTCGCTAAAAAATTCAAAAATTATGCTAAGCCTTCCGAGATATACAAATTTAAAAAAAATAAATGAAGGAATCAAAACAGTTGTGTATCGAGGGCTGAATGTTCAGAACCAACAGCCTGTTATTGTTAAGTTGCTCAACTCAGAGTATCCCCATCCTATTGATGTTGCTAATTTAAAGTTTCAATATGAAATTACCAAGAACCTGAACATTTCAGGAGTTGTTAATTGCTTGGAATTGGAAAGATATCGGAATAGCTTTGCCTTAATCATGGAAGATTTTGGTGGTCAATCTTTGAATTACATTTTTGGCGAACTCAAAAACGATAAAATCAGCTTTCTCAAAATAGCAATTCAGCTAGCAGTAACTTTAGGGCAACTGCACGAGCAACAGATTATTCATAAAGATATTAAACCGAAAAATATTATTATCAATCCCGCAACTGGGATGGTTAAAATTACCGATTTTAGCATTTCTTCTCGCCTGGACAGAGAAAACCAAACAATTAACAATCCTAATTGTCTGGAAGGCACATTAGCCTATATATCCCCAGAGCAAACTGGCAGGATGAATCGGTCGATTGACTATCGCACCGACTTTTACTCTTTGGGTGCAACCTTTTATGAAATGCTGACAGGTTCCCTACCTTTTGCAGCCACTGACCCAATGGAATTGGTTCACTGCCATTTAGCAAAACAACCAGTTGCGCCGATTCACTTAAATCCAGAAATTCCCAAAGCTATTTCTGATATTACACTCAAATTATTAGCCAAAACCGCAGAAGAGCGATATCAAACTGCTGAGGGAATAAAAGCTGACCTAGAAAATTGCCTAGCTCAGTTACAGGAAAGCGGCACAATTTCACATTTTATTATAGGAGCTAAAGATTTATCCAATCAACTGCTAATTCCGCAGAAACTCTACGGTAGGGAAGAAGAGGTAGTTGTATTAATGGAAGCGTTTGAACGAACCAGTCTCGGTACCGCCGAAATGATGCTGGTCAGCGGTTCTTCAGGGATAGGTAAATCTTGTTTAGTGAATGAAATTCACAAACCTATTGTTACTAAGTGCGGATATTTTATTGCTGGTAAATTTGACCAGTTTAATCGCAATATTCCTTACGCTTCATTAATTGAAGCTTTTCAGTCACTAATGCGACAACTATTAACCGAAAACTCTGAAAAAATAGCTGTTTGGAGAGAGAAACTTTTAACTGCATTGGGTCAAAATGGTTCTCTAATTATTGATGTTATTCCCGAAGTTGAACTGATTGTCGGTCCTCAGCCAGAAGTGCCACAACTGAGTTCGTCTGAATCTCAAAACCGCTTTAATCGCGTTTTTGGTCAGTTCTTCAGAGTCTTTTGTCAACCTTCTCATCCCCTCGTTCTCTTCCTTGACGACTTGCAGTGGGCTGATTCTGCATCGCTCAAACTAATCCAAATGTTGATGAGTGATCGCGATAGCCAATACCTGTTAACGATCGGAGCTTATCGAGATAACGAAGTCAATCCAGCTCATCCCTTGATTCAGACATTAGAAAAAATTCGAGAAAGTGGGGCTGCCATCAATAATATTACTGTTAAACCTTTACAGCTAAACCATGTTAGGCAGCTAATTGCAGACACGCTCAATGAATCTCCAGACACAAACCGTATAAAATCCTTCTCCGAACTACTTTTCAATAAAACTCAAGGCAATCCCTTCTTCTTGACTCAACTGTTGAAAGTCCTGTATTCTGAAAATCTACTAACCTACGATACTTTCATCGGTATTTGGCAGTGGGACATCGAAGAAATTCAAAGCATTGGCATTGTCGATTACAATATCGTTGAACTGATCGCAAAAAATATTCAAAAACTACCAGTATCAACCCAAAAAGTCTTAAAATTGGCTGCTTGTATAGGCAGCACTTTTAATTTAAACGTTTTAGCAATTGTTAATGAAGAATCAGAATTAGTTACTGCTTCTCAGTTGTGGGCATCACTTCATGCTGGTCTAATTTTACCCTTGAGTGAAAACTACAAAATTCCTCTAATTTTCGGGCAGGAGGAACTAGACGAACTTATGCTTCGTGATGCTAGAGTTGACTATAAGTTTTTGCACGATCGCGTCCAGCAAGCCGCTTATTCTTTAATCCCCGAATCCGAGAAAAAAGTCACTCATCTGAGTATTGGCAAACTACTGTTGCAAAATACCACTCCTGAAGACAGAAAAGAAAATATTTTTGCTTTAGTCAATCAACTTAATTTTGGTGCTGATTTAGTTGTTGAGCAAGTAGAAAAAGATGAACTAGCTTTCCTAAATCTAATTGCTGGTCAGAAAGCAAAGGCAGCGACTGCCTATGAATCGGCTGTTAAGTATCTGAATATGGGTTTGGATCTCCTCGCTGCTAATAGCTGGCAGAGTCAGTATGACTTAACCCTGACTCTATATGTAGAAACAGTAGAAGTGGCATACTTAACGACTAATTTCGAGCGAGCGCGAGCGCTCTCTGAGATTGTCCTGGTTAATGCTACTCTCATTTTAGAAAAAATTCAAATTTACGAGTTACAAATGCTATTTTACATAGCTCAAAATCAAATGCAGTTGGCAATAGATACAGCCCTAAAAGTTTTAGAGATACTGGAAATTAGGCTACCTCAACAGCCGACTCAAAATGATATTGGTACAGCCCTCATCCAAACAAAAACTATTATGGGAGATAGACAAATTGAAGATTTAGAAAAACTCCCACAAATGACTGATAATTATAAATTAGCAGCACTACGAATCATGATGAATCTGTGCGCTCCTGCTTATATTGCGAATCCACCTTTGCTAATTTTCACAATTTTGACAATGGTAAGTCTATGTGTTGAATATGGCAACTCAGAAATTGCCAGTTTTGCTTATGGTTATTACGGACTGCTTTTGTGTAGCGTATTGGGCGATATAGATTTAGGTTATCGCTCTGGGAAACTTTCAATTAAACTATTGGAAAAATTTAAAACTAAAAAACTAAAAGCCAAAGTTTTCGCATTATTTAATATCTTTGTCAGACATTGGAAAGAACACGCTAGAGAATCTTTAGAGCCTTTCTGGGAGGGGATAGAAAGCGGATTAGAAACTGGAGATATAGAACACGCCTGTTATTGTGCTTGCAATTATTCAACTTACCCTCTTTTTCTGGGAGAAGAGTTGAAAAATGTGGCTAATAGGCAGGCACAATTTATTGACTTTACAAAAAAAAATAAGCAAGATTTTTCACTTTATTATATTAAAGTATGGCGACAAATGGTATTGAATTTGCTGGGACATTCAGCAGATAAATACAAGTTAATTGGTGAGAGTTTTAATGAAGAAGAGATGCTACCTGTTTTAGAGAAAAATCATAATAAATTATCGATTTTTCATACCTATTTTGCTAAAGCAATTATTTATTATTTATTTAGACAATATAATCTTTCAATTGCTAGTGCTAGGCAAGCAGAAACATATTTAGATGGGGCGATAGGATTTGTAACAGTTCCGCAACACAATTTTTATTATTCTCTGGCTCTTTTGGCTGAGTATTCTGATTCTCAGGGCGATATCAGTTCTTGCAACGAACAGCAGCAATACTTGGTTAATGTTGAGTCAAATCAAGAAAGAATGAAGCTGTGGGCGTACCATGCACCAGAAAACAACCAGCACAGATACGAGTTAGTAGAGGCAGAAATAGCGCGGGTGAAAGGGCAAAATTGGGAAGCGATGGAGTATTACGATCTCGCCATCGCGGGAGCTAAAAAACAGGGGTACGTTCAGGAGGAAGCTTTAGCTTACGAACTGGCGGCTGAATTTTATTTAGGGGCTTCAAGAGAGGAAATCGGTCAGACTTACATGGCATCAGCATACTACGGCTACGCTCGGTGGGGAGCGAAGACTAAGGTTGCCGATTTGGAGTCAAGATATCCTCCGCTTCTTTCTCTGATATCTGCTAAGAACGCCAGCTTTGAGAAAACTACATCTACAGAGACTACAACAGTTACAAATAATGCAACAGGTAATTCTTTCCTCGATTTAGCAACAGTAATGAAGGCTTCGCAAGTTTTAGCGAGCGAAGTTGTTTTGAGTAAATTGCTAGAAAAATTGCTCAAAATTGTGATGGAGAACGCTGGCGCACAAAGCGGTATTTTGATTTTAGCAAAAGATGGTGATTTGCTAATAGAAGCGTCTGGCTATGTTGAACAAGATCGCATAATAGTGCAGCAGTCGCTGCCAATCGCTTTCAGCCAGGATTTGCCAGTCTCTGTAATAAATTATGTAGCTAGAACGAAAAAAGATGTTGTTTTAAATGATGCTGGGAAGGATGAATTATTCAAAAATGATATCTACATTGTCAAAAATCATCCCCAGTCTATTTTATGCGTTCCTCTCATTAATAGAGGTAGTTTAATCGCTCTGCTTTATTTAGAGAATAATCTAGCAACAGGTGCTTTCACAGAAGAACGGCAGGAAGTTTTAAAGATTCTTTCTACTCAGGCTGCAATTTCTTTAGAAAACGCTTTTCTCTATAAAAATTTGTCGGCAGCTAATGAAAAGTTGGAGGAGTACAGCGAGACTTTAGAGGTTAAAGTGCAAGAGAGAACGCGGGAAGTTACAGAAAAAAACGCGCTCTTACAACAAGAAATTCGCGAGCGAATCTCTATCGAATCAGCTTTGAGGCAGTCAGAAATGCAGTTGAAAGAACAAGCAATTCAGCTAGAAATTGCTCTGCGAGAGTTACAACAAACTCAAGCTCAAATGATTCACACTGAAAAAATGTCCAGTCTGGGACAGTTAGTGGCAGGAATTGCTCACGAAATTAATAATCCGATTAATTTCATTTACGGTAATCTTACTTACACAACTCAATATATGCAAAATTTGTTGAAACTGATCGATACCTACCAGCAAACATACCCCAATGTTAGTCCAGATTTGGCAGCAGTCACAGAGGAAATTGAACTGGATTTCCTTAAACAAGACTTGCCGCAAATTCTGAAGTCGATGAATGTTGGAGCTGAGCGCATCCGCAATATTGTGATAGGCTTGCGGAATTTTTCGCGTCTTTCTGAGAGCGAGATGAAGCGGGTTGACATTCACGAAGGGATTGAGAGCACGCTGCTGATTTTGCAGCACCGCCTGCACCCTGCGGAACCACCGGGGGATGGGGAGGATAGCGGCAAGCCGGTCGGCATTGCGGGCAGAGAAATTCAAGTTGTTAAAGAATACGGGAACTTGCCTTTAGTCGAGTGTTTTGCTGGAGAACTCAATCAGGTGTTTATGAATATTCTAGGGAATGCGATCGACGCACTGGTACAGTTGGATAACCAGCAGTGTCCAACGCCTGCGATTCGGATTCGCACAGAGGTAAAAGGCACTAGCGCGATCGTTTCAATTGCGGACAACGGACTTGGAATGAGTGAATCAGTCCGCGTTCGGGTATTCGATCCCTTTTTTACAACTAAGCCTGTAGGTTCGGGGACTGGTCTGGGCTTGTCTGTTTCGCACTCAATTATCGTACAAAAACACGGTGGTTCGCTAACGTGCATTTCAGCACCGAGGCGGGGAGCTGAATTTGTTTTGGAGATTCCGTTATCGCAGGGTATATAGACGTTTTGCTAGTACATAATTGAGTTGAGTTTTGAGAACAATTTGGATTGAGAACAGTAACAGCAGTTTGTCAACCAATTTTAGCAGTGCATCAACCCATTTAGTATCCTTAATCCTACTACTTTTGTTAAGCTAATTGCTCCGATAAATGTGACCTTTGCACCTTTACTGCGTTAGCTGCACTTGGGCTAATTTATGACGCTCACCCTCAGCCATCGTGTTAAGAAATACCCCCAACCGATGCAGTAATGCAGTATTTGCGGCAAACTTTGTGGTGTCGGGTCGGGTATACACCAAGCATGAAGATTGAGGGACACGGGCAAGCCAAGATACTCAGCCAAGAGGAAATCGAACTGCTGTTCAACGAAGGTTTGCAGAGTGACCGAGATCGCGCCCTCTTTGGAGTTTGCCTCTACACCGCCTGTCGGATTGCCGAAGCGTGCAGCTTGAAAGTCATCGATGTCTTTACCCCCGCGAATGTCATCCGCTCCGAAATGATCATCCGCAAGGGCAACACCAAAGGCAAGCTCGGCACCCGCACTATCCCCATCATTCAAGAGTTGAGGCTGCTATTAGAAACCTACGAGCATCCCTCACACCCCTACCTATTCCCCAGCCGCCACCT
>NZ_JAUBRI010000024.1:0-87749 GCF_036701795.1 Microcoleus sp. N9_A1 | reverse complement strand
CAGTCAGAAGAAACCTACTCGATGGTGACAGCCAACCGTTTTTGGTCGCAAATCTTCGGAATTGCCTTCTCCAACAAACGCTGGTTGCACTTCTTCATGCTGTTCGTACCTGTCACAGGCTTGTGGATGAGCTCCATTGGCATCGTCGGTTTAGCATTAAACCTGCGCGCCTATGACTTTGTATCCCAAGAATTGCGCGCTGCTGAAGATCCTGAGTTTGAAACGTTCTACACTAAGAACATTCTGCTTAACGAAGGCATTCGTGCTTGGATGGCTCCGACTGACCAACCCCACGAAAACTTCATCTTCCCTGAAGAAGTTCTGCCTCGCGGTAACGCACTTTAAAAAAATCTGGATTTGGATTTCAGATTAATTTAAATTTTTTAAACTGAAATTGAAATCCAAATCCCTATTCCCCGGCGCAGGCGCGGTGATACCGTGCCCTACTAGGGAACAAAAAAACCCAAAATCCAAAATCTAAAATCGTTGGAGGTTCTACCGCGTGGTAACGCTCTCTAATTCCTACGCAAGCGGTCGCGACCAAGAATCCTCCGGGTTCGCTTGGTGGTCTGGCAACGCTCGTTTAATCAATCTCTCCGGCAAACTGCTGGGCGCACACGTCGCTCACGCTGGTTTGATCGTGTTCTGGGCCGGTGCAATGACTTTGTTTGAAGTCGCTCACTTTATCCCAGAAAAGCCCATGTACGAACAGGGCTTAATCTTGATGCCCCACATCGCTACTTTGGGTTGGGGCGTCGGCCCCGGCGGTGAAGTTACGGATATCTTCCCGTTCTTCGTAGTCGGCGTTCTTCACTTGATTTCATCTGCTGTTCTCGGTTTGGGCGGCATTTATCACGCCGTTCGCGGCCCGGAAGTTCTTGAAGAATACTCTTCTTTCTTCGGCTACGACTGGAAAGACAAGAACCAGATGACCAACATCATCGGCTATCACCTAATTTTGTTGGGTGGCGGTTGCTTGCTGCTGGTAGCTAAGGCCATGTTCTTCGGCGGTGTCTATGACACTTGGGCTCCGGGTGGCGGCGACGTGCGTATTATCACGAACCCCACTCTGAATCCGGCCGTGATTTTTGGCTACTTGGTTCGCTCTCCTTTCGGCGGCGAAGGCTGGATTGTCAGCGTCAACAACATGGAAGACATCATCGGCGGTCACATCTGGCTCGGCCTGATTTGTATCGCTGGTGGTGTTTGGCACATTTTGACCAAGCCTTTCGGCTGGGCTCGCCGCGCCTTAATCTGGTCTGGCGAAGCTTACCTGTCTTACAGCTTGGGTGCTTTGTCCCTGATGGGCTTCATCGCTTGCTGCTTTGTCTGGTTCAACAACACTGCTTACCCCAGCGAATTATACGGCCCGACGGGCCCGGAAGCTTCTCAAGCGCAAGCTTTGACCTTCCTGATCCGCGACCAACGCTTGGGTGCTAACGTCGGTTCTGCACAAGGCCCCACCGGTCTGGGTAAATACCTGATGCGTTCTCCTACTGGCGAAATCATTTTCGGCGGTGAAACGATGCGTTTCTGGGATTTCCAAGGCCCTTGGTTGGAACCCTTGCGCGGTACTAACGGTTTGGACTTGAACAAAATCAAGAACGATATTCAGCCTTGGCAAGCTCGCCGCGCTGCTGAGTACATGACTCACGCTCCTTTGGGTTCTTTGAACTCTGTGGGCGGCTTGGCAACGGAAGTTAACGCGTTTAACTATACGTCACCTCGTTCTTGGCTGGCCTGTTTCCACTTTGTGATGGGTTTCTTCTTCTTGGTCGGCCACTTGTGGCACGCTGGTCGCGCTCGCGCGGCTGTCGCTGGCTTTGAGAAGGGTATCGATCGCGAAAATGAAGCGGTACTTTCTATGCCAGACTTAGACTAATCGATCGAACTTATTTCTGATTTGATTGTCTAATCGAAAAAAGCTCCTGCTTAACCGCGGGAGCTTTTTTTGCTTTAATATCTGGAAAAAGCGATGTTGCGGTCGATCGACTGTTCTCCGAGCCCCCTAGCAGCAGATACAATCCTACACGTAGAAACCCGGTTTCTGAGTTAACCTGTTGAATTCAATGCTGTTTCTTTCCGTCAGCTCGTTCCTCAGCGAGCTTTTCCATCCGGGACTGAGATATTTCGGTGCAACCTTCATCGGTGGCGGTGATTGACTCTGCAAGTCTTGAAACTTGACAATTTTAATCCGTTGGGGTAAAGAGCTTGCAAGGCAGGCGCTACAAAGTTTATATTTAAAGTACAAAAGTTTTAATCCCCCACAATGGAAAGTTGCAATGGAAAGTTGCAATTTTAAGGCAGATCGCTACAGGTGCAAAACTAATCGACGATCGCCATCAGGATATTTATATTTTATTAAATGGCTGTGCTTGCCGAAATTTTTAACAGGCACAAAACTTTTGGGCCGCTTACTTTTATTGCTAGGAAAGCAAAAAATTAATAATGGACTCATTAAAGATCGAAAATGTTAAGGTGAGGTTCGATCGAGCAAATTTGCTCGAACGCATCGCCAACCGCATTCGCCGCTCTCTAGAACTACCCGAAATTCTGAGCGCAACAGCAGCGGAAGTTCAATCCTTCTTGGGAACAGACAGAGTAAAAATCTACAAATTTCATAGCGACGGTAGCGGTGAAGTGATTGCCGAATCAATTAACGGCAACCGCTTGCCCTCCCTATTGGGTCTGCATTTTCCAGCAGACGATATTCCCCCTCACGCCCGCGAACTGTTCGCGCAAGTACAGGTGCGATCGATCGTCGATCTAGATTCCGGGCAGCTAGGCCAAAGTCCGCGCCGCGAGGCGGTTGCCGGCAAACTGTGGCCCGACGACGAAATGCGCTTTCGTGCGGTTGACCCCTGCCACGCTGAATACTTGACTGCACTGGGCGTCAAGGCTTGCTTGGTAGTACCAATTTTTCACGGCGAAGAATTCTGGGGGTTGTTGGTATCTCACCACTCCGAGTCCCGGAGTGTGGAAGAAAACGAACTCCAAGGCGTTCAGATGGTGGTAGATCAGCTCGGCGTCGCCATAGCCCAATCAGCCCTCCTCGCCCAAGCGAGGGCGAAAGCTCAACGGGAAGCTGTCGTCAACCGCGTCGCCGCAGCCCTTAACTCCCAGCCTGCGATTGAACTCCAAACAGCTTTGGTAGAATCGGTAGCAGCACTAGACGCCGCCGGCGGCAGACTGTGCATTTTCGCCACGCCATTCATTTCCGACAGCATCAAGGTTACGAATCTAGTTCCCTATTCAGATAACTCGAATCGGGAACTCACAGTCTACACTTGCGGCTCAGGGCCGAAGATGGAAATTTTGGCAAAATACCCGCAGATGGAGCAATACAGCGTCTGGCACGAATATTTTAAATCCGGCGAGCAACAGGTTTGGGCAATTCCCGACTTGTACCAAATTAGCAATTTGAGAAGCCTGCAACCTGCATTTCGATCGACCAAAATTCGCAGCATTTTAATCGTACCGCTCAGAACCCGCCAGCAAATATTCGGTTACTTGACCATTTTTCGAGAAGAATTTGACACCGAAACTCTCTGGGCTCGACAGTTTGATAGCGACGGGCGGCTCGCCCAATCTCGGATATCTTTTGAAGCCTGGAAAGAGTCAAAAACTGCCCAAATTCGCGAATGGAAAGCTGAAGAAATTGAATTGCTCCAATTTTTTTGCACCCACTTTTCTAATGCTATTAACCATTGCCAACTGCACCGAGAAATCGACGCACTTAACACTAATTTAGAAAATAAAGTTCAAGAGCGGACTGATCAACTACAGCAGTTGACGAAACAGCAGCAAGTGCTGTTTGAAGTGGTCGCAAAAATGCGGCAATCCCTCGACTTGAACAAGATTTTTAGCACGATGTCCCAGGAAGTGCGGCAGGCTTTAAATGCCGATCGAGTTGCGGTTTACCGCTTCGATCCCGCGTCGGAATTTAACGACGGCGAATTCGTTGCCGAAGATGTTTTGCCCGATTTTGTCTCAGTAATGGCAGTCAAAGTGCACGATCGCTGCTTTGGAGAAAACTATGCCAATCTCTACTCTCAGGGACGAGTTCACACAATGTCCGACATTAGACAAGCCGGACTGCAAGATTGCTATGAGCAACTATTAGAGCAATTTCAGGTCAAAGCTAGTTTAGTTGCACCGGTGATGAAAGGCAAAGACCTTTGGGGGTTGCTGTGCGTGCACCAGTGTTCGGCTCCCCGCAACTGGGAATCTTCCGAAATTAAGTTTGCTACCCAAATTTCCGCTCAGCTCAGCATCGCCCTTGAACAAGCAGATTTGCTCGCTCAAACTCAGCAGCAAGCAGTTGAGTTGCAGCGGGCATCCGAGCAGGAGCGGATATTGTTTGAGGTAGTTGCTAAGATTCGAGAATCTCTCGATTTAGATACAATTTTTCGTACTACAACTACAGAAATGCTGCGGATCTTAAAGGCCGATAGAGTTGGTATTTATCGCTTTGATCCTAGTTTAAAGTTTAATGAAGGCGAATTTATCACCGAAGATGTTTTGCCTGGTTTTTCTTCGGCAATGGGTGTAAAAGTTCGCGATCATTTTTTTAGCGAAAACTATGCGAAAAAATACAGTCAGGGACAGATTCAAGTGCTACCAGATGTCGAAAATGCTGGACTTTCAGACTGCCATGCTGCTCTTTTAGCTCAATTTCAAATTAGAGCTCAGGTGATTATGCCGCTGATGAATGGCAGCAAACTTTGGGGTTTGCTGTGCGTGCACCAGTGCAGCGGTTTGCGCCATTGGAACACTTCGGAAATTCAGTTTGCTACGCAAGTTGGAATTCAGTTGAGTGTAGGATTAGAACAAGCAGATTTGTTGGCTAAAACGCGGCAGCAATCAGTTGATTTACAGTGGGTAGCCGAGCAACAGCGGATACTGTTTGAAGTGGTGGCAAAGATTCGGGAATCTCTCGATATCGACGCAATTTTTAAGACGGCTACTCAAGAAGTTTGTCAGTTTATGCAAGTCGATAGAATAGCCGTTTATCGCTTAAATCCTGATTGGAGCGGTCAATATATTGCCGAGTTTGTAAAAAATGGCTGGATGAAATTGGTAGGGGAAGGTATCAATACGGCTTGGCAAGATACTTATTTGCAGTCAAACCAAGGCGGCAGGTATCTAAATAATGAAACTATAGCCGTTGACGATATCTATCAAGCTTATCACTCCGAGTGTCACGTCGGTATTTTAGAGCAATTTCAGGTGAAGGCTTATGCGATCGCGCCGATTTTTGTAGGACAAGAAATTTGGGGTTTACTGACAGCGTATCAACATTCTGGGGCCCGCTGTTGGGAAAGTTCAGAAGTTAACTTTTTAGCTCAGATTGCTAATCAATTAGGCGTTGCTATCCAACAAGCAGATTTGCTAGCTCAAACCAGACACCAAGCAGAACAAATAGCTCAAAATTTAAAGGATTTGCAGCACACTCAAGCTCAATTGATTCAAACTGAAAAAATGTCGGGTTTGGGGCAACTGGTGGCCGGCATTGCTCACGAAATCAACAATCCGGTTAATTTTATTTACGGCAATCTCAATCACGCTAGTGAATATACTGCTAGCTTACTGAGTTTGCTGGAACTTTACCAGCAGCAATCTCCCGATGCTAGTCCTGAGATTAGCGAATTGGCCGAAGATATTGACTTGGAATTTCTGCTAGAAGATTTGCCCAAGTTGCTATTGTCAATGAAGGTGGGAGCCGATCGCATCCGTCAAATAGTTCTGTCGTTAAGGAATTTCTCTCGTCTTGACGAAAGTCAAATGAAGGCGGTTGATATTCACGACGGCATTGACAGCACGCTGTTAATTTTACAGCACAGGCTGAAATCTAACGCGGACAGTGCCAACATTGTGCTAGTGAAAGAATACGGCATTTTGTCTGTAGTTGAGTGTTATGCTGGACAGTTGAATCAGGTATTTATGAATGTAATTGGGAATGCGATCGATGCTTTAGAATCGCACAAGATGCTCGCTGGTCAATCTGTAGTTCCTCAAATTAAAATCTATACTGCTGTCGGTCAACTTAATGGTACTGTTCCTAGCGCGGTGATTCGGATTTCTGACAACGGCACGGGAATTTCGGAATCTATGAGACAACGGATATTTGACCCTTTTTTCACCACTAAGTCGGTGGGGAAAGGTACAGGATTGGGACTGTCAATTAGTTACCAAATTGTGGTAGAGAAACACGGCGGCGTTTTAAAATGCAATTCGGAATTGGGGCAAGGTACTGAGTTTGTGATCGAGATTCCTCTTCGACAGCAGCCAGCAGTCATTACTCATTAGTCATTAGTTATCAGTCATTATCTCTCTTTTGTCACTTCGGAGATGTGACAGTTGCGTAAGTCCTGATGCCAAAAGATGCCTATTTAATTGACTTTTACAGATCAGTTTCGGTCTTTTGTAGTTCTTGTTGGAGAGTGTTCTTGACACGATCGTACTCAACCTCGATTTGAGCCAAAAGGGTTGAGGCTTGATCTAGTTCACCAGAGGTACTCATGGCTTCTAACCTGCCACAAAGCTGAGCCAGAGGAGCCGCGCTTAGATTCGCACTACTGCCTTTGAGGGTATGAGCGGCTCGCTTTAGGGTTTGAGTATCCGCTTGGGCGATCGCAAATTTCATAGCTTGTAGTAACTTTAGAGATTCCTCAAAGTAGCAGTTCGCCAGCAAGCTCAAAATCTGGGTTGAATCTTGATCGATGCTGCTACAGAAGGCTTGTAGTTCTGTGAGGTCAACCGCTGGCATATCAATTTCTGGCTGGTTGCTATCTGATTCCTCCTTTTGGGCCTGCTGCTGTTCCTGGTTGGGTGGACACTGACTCAGCGCTTGGATGAGAGCCTCTACTCGAATTGGTTTACTGATATAGTCATTCATGCCAGCATCAAGACAAAGCTCGCGATCGCCCTGCATGGCATTCGCCGTCATGGCAATAATCCTGGGACGAGTATGAGCCGGCCACTCCTGGCAAATACGACGGCTGGCTTCTAGTCCATCCATCTCTGGCATTTGTACATCCATCAGCACCACATCATAAGGCTGGCGATTCAGGGCTTCCAAAACTTCTAATCCATTGGCAGCAATATCTGCCCGGTATCCCAAACGCTCTAACAGCAGCAGTGCCACCTTCTGATTCACCAGATGATCTTCTGCTAACAGAATTCGCAGTGGCAGTCTCTGGGCCAGTTTCATATCATCCTGGACAGATATAGGGAGCTGTTGTTGAACTTTTTTCGGTTGAGCTTGTAGCACTTGGGTCAGGACTTCATAAAGTTGGGATTGTTTTATGGGTTTGCTTAAACAAGCCGCAAAGTGGCTGGAGAGCTCTGAAGAACTGGCTTCTGGTTTGCCCATTGAAGTCAGCATCACTAGGGGTAAACGGTGGCACTTAGGATGCTGATGGATGGCTGAGGCGAGTGTGAGGCCGTCCATTTGTGGCATTTGCATATCTAAAATAGCGACATCAAAGGTGTCTCCACGCTCAAGCCAGTTAAGCGCTTCCACAGCCGATTGGGCAGCCCGAATCTGCATCCCCCAAGTCTGGGCTTGCAACGTCAGAATTTGTCGGTTAGTGGGCAGATCATCGACGATTAATAGATGCTTGCCCGATAATTCTGGTAGCATTTCAATCGGTTCGGCTAACTCAGTAGCAACAGAGGATGCCACAATCGTGAAGTAGAAGGTGGAACCAATTGTGAGTCGATGAGGCTTAGCGGCTTGCCATTTTGGTGAAGGGGTTCCTCCGACGTGACCTCGGGTCTCAACCCACATCATGCCGTTCATCATTTCACTAAGTCGTTTACTAATCGCCAGACCTAAACCTGTCCCTCCATAGTGCCGAGTCGTCGAAGCATCTACTTGACTAAAAGACTTGAACAGTCGATCGAGCCGATTGGCTGGAATACCAATGCCTGTGTCTTGAATGGCAAACTGGATTTCATACAAGCTTTCTGACAAGTTACCTGGCTCAGAAATTGTTTTGTCAGAATCAACTAGAGAGGCTTCTACGGAAAGGGTAACTTCCCCAGTTTCAGTAAACTTAATCGCATTGTTGAGCAAGTTAACTAGAATCTGACGGAGACGGGTGACATCACCCAAAATCAACTTAGGAGTCTGAGGGTGGATGAGGTAGCCCAACTCAATATCCTTCTCATCTGCTTTAACTGCAAGTTGGTCGATCGCATTTTCTATGCAATCTCTCAAGCTCAAGGGATACATTTCTAGCTCTAGCTTGCCCGACTCAATTTTGGAGAAGTCAAGGATGTCGTTGATGATGCTGAGAAGCGTATCTCCACTATTGCGAATTGTCTCGATAAAATCTCGCTGTTTAGCGTTGAGTGTTGTATCTAGCAGTAGTCCCGTCATGCCAATAACCGCATTCATCGGAGTGCGAATTTCATGGCTCATCATCGCCAGAAACTCACTTTTGGCTCGGTTTGCAGCTTCGGCTTCTCGTCTAGTTTGCTCCAAGGCAAAGTTTTTCAGAGTTAATTCTTCTCGTTGTCGAGTTTCTTGCTCTAGTAATTTGGCTTGAGCTAGGGCAATTCCTACTTGAGCCGCCACTGATTCTAGCAACTCCACTTGATCGGTAGTCCAATGACGGTAGCGATCGCACTGGTGCAAACAAATCGCACCATTCGGTTCTCCTTGGTAAGAGGTTCGCACTGCTAATGTCGATCTCAAATTGAGACTGGTACAAATTGAATGAGCACAGGTGAGCAATGATTCGCAATAGACATCCGGGGAGGCGATGGCTTCATCTTGATCCATCAACCGTTTTGTATAAGCAGAAATCGCGGCCAGAATATCATCCTCCCCGCTGGGCGCTGACCCCACTGCTAGATACTCTGCCACGATAGGAAACTGAGGCAGTGGATTGTCCTGGTATGTACTAATTAAGCAGCGACTGACCCCAAAAGCTTGCCCAATCTGAATAGCAGCCGTTGCAAATATCTGCTGAGCATTGAGGCTTTGACGAATTTCTTCGGTAATTTGCTTCAGCAGTAGGGCTTTTTGCAACTGTCTTTGTAGTGCTTCTTCTGCCTCCTTGCGATCGGTAATATCCTTGATGAAGCAGTGATGCCCGACAAACACATTTTGCTCGTCATAAGCAGAAACCATCACCACTTGTTTATAAAAGCTAGAGCCATTTTTTCGCATTCCCCTAGCTTCCGCTTCGACTCTGCCATCTCTCAACATCTGTTGATAAGCACCCACCATCTTCTCAACATCTTCAGGATGAACAGTTTTTTGCCATTCCATCCCTAGCATTTCCTCTGGCTGATATCCGCAGATGGCGGCATAAGTTTCGTTAATAGAGACATAGCGCCCTTGAGAGTCCAGTCGAGAAATGCCTGCCACGGCATTTGCTAGCGCCCCACTCATTTGTTGCAGTTCCGCTTCGGCTCGTTTGCGATCGCTAATTTCAATCAGAATGCAGCCCACTGCTACAGGCTGCTCTGCATCCTTGAAAATGGGGAAATGAGAAGTTAGCCAGTAGCGTTTGGCACCAGTTTGACTGGTTACTTCTGAACTCATTTCCAAGCTGATGGAAGGTTTTCCTGTCGTTAAAACCTGTTGTAACAGTGCATTTATACCAGGAGCAAATTCCCCCAAAATCTCATCGGTTATCTTACCTAAGTGAGCCTCCACAGAGTGGCCATTAATTTCAGCTAGTGCCTCATTTATTTGTAAAAATCTCAACTGCCGATCGTATATACACAGCCCCACCCCTGCTAGGGAAGAGCCTTTAAAGAAAGCATTCAATAATTGCTCTCTGGCTTTAATTTCCTGCTCTAACTTTTTCCGGTTGGTAATATCGCTGTGAGAACCAGTCATACGCACAACTCTACCCGCTGCATCCGAAAGTGCTTGCCCTCGAGCCAAAATCCATTTGTAGCTCCCATCCTTGCAAAGCACTCGATGTTCTGTAATATAAAAGGGAGTTTTGCGCTGAAAGTGATCTTGAATGGCTTGCATCACCCATCCGATATCGTCGGGATGAACTCGTTTACTCCATTCCTCTAAGTGATTGGGGATTTCCTGCTCCTGGTAGCCCAACATCTCTTTCCAGCGAGCCGACAAGAATACTTCATTGCTGTTGAGGTTCCAATCCCATACCCCATCATTACTGCCACGTAGGGCGAGTTGCCATCGCTCTTCACTCGCTTGCAGAGCGACTTCTGCCTGATGTTGTTCGATTTGACTACCAATCCACTGAGCCATCAGCTTCAGTAGTTCTACATGGGCAGATTTAAAGCTGTCTGCACGGGGAGATTTACTAGAAAAGCTGAGGGTACTGTAGACTTTGCCTGCAACTAACACTCGTGTTCCAATATAAGCTTCTATGCCAAGGGCAAGATAGGCAGGATGGTAACGCCATTTTGAGGTGCCTATATGTTCGATGGTTAGGGGTTCATTTGTGTCTAAAGCTTCACAGCACAAAGTTTGGTTAATATCAAAGACATTACCTGGTTTCAGGACTTGATCGGGCGATCGTGCAACCATCACCTCATAAAGATTATCTTGCACGCGAGCCAACATTCCACTTTCCAGCCCAAAATTCTGACATCCCATGTCAATCAAAGCTTGGATGCGCTGCTCAAAATTGAGATTTTGGGTAGCAGTGACTTCATATAAAGCTCGTATTGCCGCTTCTCTTGTTCTTAGTTCAGCTTCGGCTTGTTTACGTCTCTTAATTTCAGCTTTTAGAGAGCGATTGATTTTGGATAATCTTTGCGTTCGTTCTTGAACCCGCTGTTCTAATGTAGTGTTGGCGTGTTTAATCTCCCTAAATTTTTGATTTAGCGCGATCGCCATCAATTGAAAATTTCTAGCAAGCTCATTGATTTCAGTAACAGAACTATGTTTCCATTCAAATGTTTTTTCTGAAAGCTTGTTTGGTAAGTCAGTAGTCGCAAGAGCTAAAAAGGATAACGGCTTGACCAGTCGTTCGCTAACCAGCGTTGCCAACAAAAATGCCAACATTGTGATCACGAGAAGAATAATCAGATCTATCCTGTAGCGGTTTTGTAAATTTTCTACATAGGGAGCGGCGGGAATTTCTAAGCGTAATCTCCAGTTCAATTCAGGAGTAATCGTAAATTCCTGTATATATAGAGAGTTTTTCCAACGGATCATCGGATAGTTGCCCTTGCTAGGAACCCACTGCTGCAGGGTTCCCTCTAAGGTGCGAGTGCTGCCATCTTTTGACTCCTGAACAGTGTTCAAAAGCTTTTGGTCGGATTGATTACTGGCAATCAGTCGGTTGTTTTGATCCAGCAATGTAATGCGTAGTTGCTGATTGTTTTGCTGAAAAATGTATAGAGCTTGGATCTGGCTCAATGCTAATGAAGCGTGGATCAGGCCAAGGAAATGACCTTGAACTTGCAGGGGAACATTCAATCCTACATGAGGTTCGTCAATTAATAAATCGTTGTGGATAGGAGTCATCCAAGGTCTCAACCGCTCTTGAACCAGGCTAATTCGAGATTTATGTTCGGTGATTTGTTCACTCAACCGCCCACGGGTTTGATTTAAAGGAGAAGAGGCAGCTAAAACTTTTCCAGAGGCATCGGCAATATAAATTTTGTCAAAATGGGGAAACAACTGCTCGATCAGGCTAATGTCTTGTTGCAGTTGCTCGGATGATTGAATTGCTTGATTAGCAGCAGTAGTGGATTCCGGAAGGAGTGATTTTTCAGCTAATGTATTCAAAGCTAATAGATGTCGCTCATGCCATCTAGATACAGCGCTACTGAGATTAGTCCCGTTTGTTTGTAACTCAGTTTGCACCTTCGTCTGAATTTGAGCGACCCAGTATCTACCATCAATAACTAATAGGAGCAGTCCAGGAATAAAGACAAAAGCAACCAACAGATGAAAAATAGTTTGTTGTAAAGAGAGGGCATGGAGATGCTTTGAATGCCTAACCCACCGATGAATGGGCGCATAAGAAATGATTAAGCTGGCAACTAAGGCATTAAAAATGCCGTTGACTGCTTGTTTGCACATAACTAGCAGGACTTGACCCGCCTCCATGTGCAGCATTTGACCGTAGAAAAGCCAAACGAGAGGCATTCCAATTAAAAACCAGTAAATCCCATCAAATAAAAGGAGGTTCGGATGTTGGCGCTTGCAAAGAAACCCTACAAATAGAGCCTCAATTACCAAAATAATGGTGGCGTATGGATGATTCCAAAGGACATAAGTATAACTGCCTGCTATTAGACTGGCAAAACCTCCCCAGCCCCAGCCGAAGTAGTAAGTAATAATCAGTATTGCAATACTGCCAAAGAGGAAATCAACCCCAAAGAAAAGAGACAAATTGAAATAGTTGCCCAGAAAACCCGCTCCAGTGAGAAGGGCGATCGCACCTAACCATCTTTTATTACGCACTGAGCTAGCCCCTTCCATAAACTTCTAGAATCGCTACTTGCTGAATATAAACTGATTTTGATAAAAAATCGTCGTAGAGAAACTCTCGTTCTATCCCTGACAGTTTCCATGAAGGTCGCACAACCGATTATTTAGGCTTTAATCTTTAATACTAAAATCAAGGCTTACTCAGGCAGGAATTGATATTTCGCTAAAATTTTAATAAATAATTATTCCCAATTACGAGAGGCATAGTATTTCCCCTTATGATTTAACGGGTGAATTTATTAACTGTATGAATCTTGGTACAAAAAGTGTTACGACCTTGGTCTTTAGCTTGATAAAGTGCTGCATCGGCAGCAGTAATTAAAGTTTCTGGCAGGATCTCTTGGGTGGGAATCACAGTGGTAATACCGAAGCTGAGCGTAATGCAATGATTTGGAGAACTCTTATGTACTATTGCTAAAGCTTGGATACGAGTCTGCATTTGCTTAACGATTTGGACTGCTCCCTCAAGCTCGGTGTCGGATAAAATCACTACAAATTCTTCACCTCCATAACGTGCGACTAAATCTCCCGCTCGATTAATACTGCGATTGAGAGCTGCGGCAACTTGCTGTAAACATACATCGCCTGCTTGGTGTCCATAAGTATCGTTGTAAGGCTTGAAGAAATCGATATCACACAAAATTAGTGACAAAGGAGTTTGCTGCCTCGTCATGCGTCGCCACTCGTCTTCTAGCTGTTGGTCAAACTGACGGCGATTGGCAATCTGAGTCAAACCGTCAATTGACGCTAGGTATTTTAATTGTCGATTGGCGGCCTCTAGCTGCTTGTAAATTAGGGTTTGTTGCTGTTGCAAGTGGAATTGCTGAATCAACCGCCGCACTCTCTGTCGCAGAACAGCCCAGTGAATTGGTTTGGTTATATAGTCAGCCGCTCCGGCTGCAAACGCTCGATCGACAGATTCTTTGTCTTCCAAGCTAGTAATCATCAAAATAGGTGGGCGATCGCTCTCAGGCACTTCAGATAATTTTTGACAACAAGCAAAACCATCCATAGTGGGCATCACTGCATCTAGCAGGATGAGGTCTGGATGTACTTCCTCATAAGCTGCTAGCCCTGTCAACCCATCATTAGCTTCAGCCACTCGGTATTTTTCCTTCTGTAAATACAGTCGAAGTTGCAAACGCATCAAGGCATCGTCATCCACGATGAGAATTAGAGAGGACGGTTCCGTAGATAGGTTAGTCGAAATGGCTGACTCTTCTAATGATTGATACATACGTCATGGTGTATCTTAAGCTTTGGAAACATTCTAGCCTAGCATATTTTGAGCTTGGGACGGAAAGTGAAAAATTAGCAAATATGTTATAAATTATACACCAGCTAAGCTGCCCCCACAACATCCTAGGCAGCGTCGGGTTTTTTAAACCAACAGCCACAGCCTACTTAAAATTTATCGCTTTGTTTCGGGGGTATAAAGTCTGGTAACTTGCGATAATTTTTGTAAATATGTAATTATTTTTGCGGGCATTAAACAGTTTTTACAACGTCGAGCGAGCTTTGACGAACGATCGCCTGTTATCTGGCGATCGCCGCTCGAATAATATGCTATATTTCTCAACTTAATTCAGGCTTTTTCAGGTGCATCAAATTCCTCCCTCATCTTTGAGCGATCGTCCGCTCTATTTTTGGGAAATACATCTGATGGTCACATTATCGCGTATAGCTTCGCCCTTAGTTGAACGTTTGTTCGCACCAGGAAGCTCTGACTGCCAAAAGGCGTAAGCTTTGTTAAGAAATATTTACAGCCTTTTGCGCGTTCTCGGATAGGTTGTTTCTCTTCTTTCTCCCAATAATCCGCCCAGATAGTGTCTAAACTCCTGTCTTTGGGCTTGAGTCTGGAACACATCGTCACAGCATTGGCACCATCTTTCAAAGCATGGGGGCAGGGAAGCTATACTATAGCAATTCTCGCATCATTTGTGAATTTCTTACGGACTCCCCGCGAGTTCGGGGAGGGTTGGGGTGGGGAAAAAGTTTATGGCTCCTGCAAGCATTGCTATATACTATCAATCACTGGAAACAGTAAATTAACTTAATGGATATCACTTACTATGCAAGTAGCACTGCCTGATTTTTCTCAAAGCTTTCAAAAAACGAAAGAAGTTTGGACGGAACAAGTCGGAAAAGCAGTGAATTCTACTTCAGAAGCAACAGCCCAAGCTAAATATTCTCTCTCCGAAACTGCATTTCAGGCAAAAGAAGCTCTCACTCAGACTACGAATTCTGCGGTTAATACTGTTAATCAAGCTACGAACAATGCTTTAGGCACTGTAGCGGACAAAACAGAAAAAGCGAGAATTTCTATATCTGAAGTGGTGAATCAAGCAGTTAGTCGCGTCAGTGAAAATACCAACAAAGCTGTTGATGCGATCTCTCACTCTGCGGCAACTGCTAAAGAAACTATTAATCAAACTACTAACTCTGCGGTCAATACTCTGAATCAAAGCACTAGCCAAGCTGTAGAGAGTGTAAATCAAGCTGCCGAAAAGGCTAAGGCTTCATTAGAAGATAGCATTAACAAGGCGGGAAATATGAGCGGCACCGCTTCAGATGCCATCAAAAGTGCTATCAATGGTACTGTCAAAGATTGGATTGATTCTCACCCTGTAGTCTTCTGGTTGGTGAGTCATCCGCTGATATCTTTAGCAATTTTGCTACTATTTATATTCATTATATTGGGTCTTTTTCAGGGTTTAAGTAGCTTTTTTGCAGGAGGATGGTTATTTCTTCTGCAAAGCCCTGTAAAATTTATGCAAAGAGTTTTGAGTGTCGGATCTAAATCTGTAAGTAAGGTCGGTGGAGTGGCTGTAAACTCATTGGTTTCAAAGAATTCAGAAGACAAAAATAATTCAGGTTTACAATTGAGGGGAGTTGAATCAAACAGTTGGGAGTCTCAAGAAAGACTTGCTAATATTTTGACAAGGTTGGAGGCAATTCGACAAGAGCAGAATCAGCTTTTACAAGAAGCGTCAGCTATTTTAGGCAACAAATTTAAGGCAGAGTGAGAAGGTGTGGGGCGATCGCAACTCGTGGTAAATTTAATACATCCAGGCTTCCATCAAAGCCAGATCCATGAAGGCTTGTAGTCGATCGCTCAAAACGCCATGCCCGATTCCGAATTTTCCGATGATTTAAAATGGACGCCAGAAGCCAAGGCGAAGCTGAAAAATATTCCCTACTTTGTCCGGGGACAAGCTCGCGTCCGCATCGAGCAGTTGGCCCGCGAAGCCGAAACCGAAGTCGTCACCGTTGACTTAGTTGAGCAAGCTCGCATCGAGTTTGGGCAATGAAGGATCGAAAGGTACGCTAAAGCCTTAAACTATAAGTTGCCTGATTTTGATGTTCACAGAGCTACTGAGTCACCCGTGCGGAAAATAGTTATTGCTGGCAACTGGAAAATGTACAAAACTAGGACTGAATCCCTAGAGTTTCTTCAAGGATTCATGTCCTGCCTGACGGAAACCCCAGAGGAACGGGAAGTCGTGCTTTGCGTTCCCTTCACTTCCTTGGCTGTCCTCTCGAAAAATTTGCACGGCAGCCGGATCAGACTCGGTGCTCAGAACGTTCACTGGCAAGAGTCTGGAGCTTTTACTGGGGAAATTTCCGGGCCAATGCTGAGTGAACTTGGTGTCCGTTATGTCATCATCGGCCACAGCGAGCGACGCCAATATTTTGGGGAAACTGACGAAACGGTCAATTTGCGGCTAAAAGCAGCTCAGAAATACGATTTAATTCCGATTCTGTGCGTTGGGGAAACCAAGCAGCAGCGAGATGCAGGGGAAACTGAATCTCACATTTTTTCTCAGTTGGAAAAAGATTTAGTTGGTGTTGACCAAAATAAGTTGGTAATTGCTTACGAACCGATTTGGGCGATTGGCACTGGCGATACTTGCGAAACGAAGGAAGCTAACCGAGTTATTGGTTTGATTCGCAGTAAATTGACTAATTCTGGCGTGCCAATTCAGTACGGCGGCTCTGTTAAACCGGAGAATATTGATGAAGTTATGGCGATGCCTGAGATTGACGGGGTTCTGGTAGGCGGTGCTAGTTTGGAAGCTGCGAGTTTTGCTCGAATTGTCAATTACAAATAAGTCCTAATGGGTAATTAGTAATTGGGGGGTTATGCCAGGAGTGATGACACCAAAACCAGATAATCTGTAAGAGTTATAGCAGACGAAATCTGGAAAATTGTTTGCTTCCAACACTTGAACCAGGACAGTAGGAAAAGTGTCATACACTCCTCTAGCAAACTTTGTTAAACGATTCAAAATCGAGCTTAAGTAAAATAAAACTTTAACAAGGACAGAGGCATGGATGCACTCGTAGCAACAATCGCACAAATTTTAGATTACATTCACACCCAAGGGCCAAACGCGCTCATGCAGCTAACCGCACTACTCACAGCTCTCAAAGCGGGAGTTGGAGCTGTTGCGTTTCTGTCTGGCTTGGTTGCTCAAGAACCCGCTATTACTGCTACATTACCTGCTGTTACTGAAATTATCAGCCAGTTGATAGCTTTAATCAGTTCCGGGGCGGGAATTACTGAAATAGCAACGGGGCTCGGTCAATTGGCGACCTTGCTAGGATTGTCTATTGAGACTGTTGTCTCTGTCTTGCAAACGATTGGCCCTTTATTGGTAGCATTTTAAATTGAGTCGCCTAGCTTTTTAGGGATATTAACCACGGCTTCCGACTTACGCGCTCGCACTTGGCGGATTAGCTAGTCGAAAAAGAAGGTAGTCACTAAATAAAAATGACAATTAGAGGTCAATCTTTCGAGTGGGGAAAACGCACTTATTTGATGGGCGTTTTGAACGTAACCCCTGACAGTTTTAGCGACGGCGGAGATTTCACTACCATAGAATCTGCTTTGGCGCAAGCGGAAAATATGGTAAACTCGGGGGTAGATATTATTGATATTGGCGGTCAATCTACTCGGCCTGGTGCAGCGGAAATATCATTAGGAGAGGAGATCGATCGCGTTATACCTGTAGTACAAATACTGCGACAAAAAGCCGATATTTTTGGCTCAGTTCCTATTTCGGTCGATACTACCAGATCGCAGGTTGCAAAAGCTGCGGTTGAGGCGGGAGCGGATATAATTAACGATATTTCGGGAGCTACTTTTGATGCAGAAATGCTGTCAACGGTTGCTCAGTTAAAAGTGCCAATAATTTTGATGCACATTCGGGGTACTCCCCAGACGATGCAACAACTCACAGATTATCGGGATTTAATGGGGGAAATTGGGGAATTTTTCGAGAGTCGAATTGTGGCAGCAGTTGCTGCGGGGATTGACAAATCTAAAATAATTCTCGACCCTGGTATTGGCTTTGCCAAGACTTACAGTCAAAACTTAGAAATTCTGCGCGAGTTGCCAAAATTCCGTGTTTTCAACTGTCCGATTTTAGTCGGAGTATCGCGAAAAAGCTTCATTGGTCACATTTTGAATCAGCCAGAAGCGAAACAAAGAGTTTGGGGGACAGCGGCGGCTTGTACAGGTGCGATCGCAAATTTGGCAGATATCTTGCGAGTTCACGATGTCAGAGAAATGCACGATGTTTGTCTGGTTGCCGACGCTATCTTCAGGAATCAGTCTTGAGAAGTGTTAGTATCGATAACTTTCATTTCTCCGCCCTCAGAATGAATCACATCGGGCATAGAACCCATCAGCTCGCCCAGGGCTTCGCTCATGCTCCTCGGATCCATAAACAGAATTTTGGCATTGTCACTTTCGCCTAATTTTTGTTGAGCGTCTAAGTATTTTTCTGTTACTAAGTAATTCAAAACTTGCTGGCTATTCGGATTGGAGTCTAAAGCTTCAACTAAGAGCCTCATGTACTCCTTAGTGCCGATCGCCTTATTGACCATTGCTTGCCACTCGCTCTTGGTAGCCCGCTCTTCTTCCATAGCTTCTTGCACCCTTTTCGGAGGTGTAATGCTTTGAATTTCTACGCGAATTACTTTGACGCCCCAAGTTTCGGTAGCTTCGTCCAACTTCTTGAGTAACTTTTTATTCATGTCATCTCGGGAACCCAAGATGTCTTGCATGGGCAATCGACCAATTTCAGCGCGAAACGTCGTTAAAACTAAGTTGGCGATCGCATTTTCAATTTGATCGATTCCATAATAAGCTTTCTGCAAATTCACAACCCGCCAATACACAACGGCATCGACTTCGAGAGCCACATTATCTCCCGTGATTGCTGACTGAGGTTTAATGTCTAAAACTCTTTCACGGCTTGTGTCCACGCAGACGACTTTTTCGACCAGGGGACTGATAAAGTGGAATCCTGGCTTGAGGGTGCGCTTGTATTGACCCAAACGTTCCACTAAAGCTTCGTCGCCACCGCTGACTATTTTGACGCTTGAGTTAACAGCGTAGCCGAGGATGAGCGCAAAGAGCATGGTAAGAATAGACTGCCCCATTTCTATTTTCCTGCTAAGGTTGACTGAGAATCGATCGGAATTCTACTCTAATTTAACTCAAACTCGGCCCCGCAGTGCTAAAATATCTCGACTGTTAATAACTAACTATTTCATCGGGTGGGCCCCATCGGCTCCGACTCTTACGGCCCTAGTGAAACCCAGGATATCAACAACACGTTTCCACAAAAGACATGAAAAACGATCGAGAGTTTCGCTTGTTCAAACCCTTGAGGTGGATTGCCCCAAGCATTTTGGTAGGTGCAGGAATCTGCATTGCAGCAGTGGCCCAACCGGCACAAGCTGAGCCAATCGCCCTGCAACTCTCCCAAAACTTGCAGTCGCAGAACTTGCAGCCATCGCGCCGAGGCCCTGCTGTTCGGGAAGTTCTATCCTACGAAATGAAGGGAGACGAACTCAGGATTTGCAAGCAGGAAGGCAACTCCGAGAAAAAGTGCCAAGTTGTAGGTAAAGGCTACACGATGGGCTTGAGAACTGCCAACGACCTTTACGGTCAAGGAAATGCTGTTAATGCCGAAGCTTTGTATCGGCAACTAATCGCTCGCTATCCCAAACAAGCGGATGCTTATTACAAGTTGGGAAGTATGCTGTCGGGGCAAGGTAAAATGAGCGATGCGATCGGTCTATTCCAAAAAGCAATTGAAGTCAACCCGCAGCACGCCAAAGCTCACAACGATTTAGGCGTGGCGATGGCAAGTCAGGGGCAGTTGCCCGAGGCAATTGTTCAGTGGAGACAAGCCGTTAAAATTAACGATCGATATCCCGATGCTTTAAACAATTTAGGAGTCGGTTTGTACCAGCAAGGAGACAAGGAAAACCAAGCCGAGGCCGTAGCCAGCCTCACAAAAGCTAAGGAGTTATTTATCAAGCAAGGCAGAACTCAAGCGGCTAACAGAGTCGATCAAATTTTGGAGGATATTAATTCGCGGTCGAGCGGTTCCTGAACTCAACCGCCGATCGCACAGAGAAAGAAAAAACATCTGTGGCGATCGGCGTGAATCAGCGTTCAGCGGCGGTTAAACACCCCCAAAAACGAGAATCTAAAGCATTTCCTTCAAAACTTGTATAATCAAATCCCCATCCACCCGATCGCTCACAGCAGCCTCACCCAAGCGCACCGGCAGCACAAACCGCACCTTGCCATCCTGCACCTTTTTATCGAGTTGCAAAGTATGCAAAATTTCCTCAACATCCACACCCGCCGGCAATTTGGCAGGTAAACCCGCTTTTTCAAGCAAAGCAGACTGGCGGCGATCGCACTCAGCATCCCACATTCCCAACTCCACAGCCAATCGGCTTGACGCAGCCATGCCGATGGCCACTCCTTCCCCGTGATTGATCACCTTGTAATTGGTCAAACTTTCCACAGCATGACCAATGGTGTGCCCGTAATTCAAAATCGCCCGCAAACCCGATTCCTTCTCGTCTTTGCTTACCACCTCAGCCTTAGCTTGGCAAGACCTACTCAAAATTTCTGCCAACAAATCCGCCTTCACATAGCGCATTTGATCCAAACGCTTGCAATTCTCCAACTTCCCGAAAAGTTCAGCATCCCAAATCACCCCATACTTGATGACTTCCGCCATCGCCGAACGAAACTCCCTCGCCGGCAGAGTTTTTAGGACATCCGGGTCAATTAACACCAAACGTGGCTGGTGAAAAGCCCCGATTAAATTCTTCCCTAAAGGATGATTTACCCCTGTTTTGCCACCAATAGAAGCATCAACCATCGCCAGCAGCGAAGTCGGAACCTGCACGACATTAATTCCCCGCAGCCAAGTCGCCGCCGCAAAACCCGTCATATCGCCCACAACCCCGCCGCCCAAAGCGACCATTGTCGAGGAACGTTCTAAGCGGTTTTCCAAAGCCGCACCGTAAATTTTCTGTACCGAATTTAAAGTTTTGTACTGTTCTCCCGGTGGTAAAATGCAGGTACCGACTTCCAGACCGGCTGATTCGAGGGCTGCGGTTGCTCTTTCGCCGTACTGCCGAAAAATCGACTGATTCGACACCAGCAGCACTTTTTTGCCCAAACTTAGATCGCCCATCAGACTGCCGAGTTCGTCTAAACCGCCCGATCGCACGCAAACATTGTAAGATTGTGGCCCCAAGTCAACTTTAATTATGGATTGCATATTGATCTAATTTAGATATTAGATTTTAGATTATCAGAAAATTGGGTTGAAAACCCCGTCACTTCGACGGATTAATGTCGATATAGTGTCGCTCTAGTATGGCATACTAGAGATAGCACAGGCTGAAAAACCGCTATCACAAGACAATATAAATCTGGGGTGTCCCCACTTGACAGGATAGGAAGTAGTAATGCGTAGTGGATGGCGATAACCACGATAAACAGAGCTAGGGTAGCCAATGATCACCTGTTAACCAGCCAAATCAAATACTTGATATTCAAGTTGTACCGTAGGGCATACGGAAACAAGGGGAGCAATCCTCTAAAGCTTGCGGAGATAAGCCCGCTGGGACTCCTCTAAATTAGACTCGAAACTTAGTTCTATTGAACGGGTTTTTGGTTTAAGTAGTGCCGAAAGGATAGAGAGTTGTAAGGTGTATCAGTGAACCAAGAATCCCCACCCCTTAAGGCTGGGGAGTGTCAAATGTCTTTTTATTGATTGTTTTGGGGAAATTGCAATGACTCTTAGCGGCATAATAACTTATTTCGGGCTTTTCGGCGGAATGGTCGGCTTGGCGACAGTGCTGATGTTTGGTCTGCGGGCTGTCAAACTCATCTAATTCACTGATTTAGATGTCTGAACCAGAGTATTTAATCTCTGGCCAAAGTATCAGTTCGACGAAGTATTTGCGCCAAAAATCTCTAGGTTTATCTGTAGATTGACGGCGCAAATGCTTCCTCCTATAAAATTTTATGCTATTATTAACTAATTCAATAAATCCAGCACGCAATTGTAACACTTCAACTAGATTGTATGGTGCGTGTCACAGTGATTTCCTGAATGCCAAGACGTATAAAATAAGTATCATCATAACAGTTATAGTTGCAAACAAGTTCTTCTTCCTCGTAGATGTCAACTGCTGCAACGTCTCGTCGCACTGTCGAAAGAATATTATGAGACTCCGAACAATGATTGATGAAACGTTGATCGTCAAAGCAAAGAACATATCTACAGAGGATATTGTCAAAATAGGCATATTTTAGGAACTGTTCTTTTGCGGAAGGAGACATACGTTCAACATCAGCCTCTTCATAAGACGTATCGAAGTATGGAGAGTATTCCCAGGTAACAGTATTTTTGGGAATAAACTGCGCCGCGAAAAGACCAATACCATGAATAAAACTGATGCCAAGTTTTGTCTTAACCAGTAGCATACTGTGTTATTCTCCTGTTAGGATCATAAACGACAAAATGCTGCTTAAAACTATCAACACCACAACTCTATCACCTACATCCCATTAAAGAAACTTGCCGTTCACTATAGCGCTTATAATTGAAATTGGAAATATTATAGAGTATAATAGAGGAAAAAAAACCTAAAAGAATTATCCGTTTAAAGATGATAATTGTAGCGTGGAGTCGGGCTAGGGGCTGACTTCTGGATAATAACACAGGAGCGATCGCACTTGCTATAAAACACGATCGCTCCTGATTAATTACAAAATTCGTTCTAATTGAGTCGATCGAACTTCTGCCAATTTCTGGGCCCCTGTCGTATCAAAAACGATCGCGTGTTTAGCCGCCGGCAACAACCGCCGTAAAATCTGTATGTATCCCTCAGCATCGCCCCGGCGGTGGAACCGAGCAACCACCAATCGCTGCTTGGCAATTGCCGCACGATACACCAGGGATGAGTGTTTAATTTGGGCTTGGATGTTGGTATCATAGGGTAATCCTTCCCGCCGAAAGCGAGATTTGGTAGAAAAACGGTCGCCCTTAAGTTTTCGAGGCTAGGAGGGCGATCGTTTTCAGTGTACATAGCTATTGTCGGGTATATATGCACCGATGTCAAGCCAAATATGGGCTACGTTAGACTGCGGATTCGAGAACTAGCTGAGCAAAGAGGTTGGACGTTCAAAGAAGTTGCCGATCGCTCGGGAGTCAACTACAACACAGTAAAAAGCTACGGGAGGCGCGATGCTTTAAACACAGTCGATCTTTCTGCTGTCTACAAAATTGCCCGCGCCTTCGACGTGACAATGGAAGATTTGGTCGAGATTTTGGAAGATTGAGGGCGCACCAATGGGGCGAGTTCGACTAAAACTTCGAGCCCTGGTAGAAGAAAAGAGCGATCTCGCGTCGGGGATAGCTTGATTAATGCCGTACTTATCGCCGCCGTTTCTTTACTTGTTCGTAAAGCACATAACACCTTCTATAGCCGATCGCCCGCTTTCCCCTAAAATAACTTCTACTCCCTCAATCCAAAATCTAAAATCTAAAATCTAAAATCGAAATGACTCATTCCACAGATATCGTCACCCTCGCCCGCTGGATGGCCGCCGATTTCAGCAACCAAGCCCAAGCATTTGAAAACCCGCCCTTCTTCGCCCACATCCGCGTCTGCATGAGGCCTTTACCCGTCGAAGTTCTGGATGGGGTTAGCTTGTACCTAGAACAAGCCTACGATATTGAACTGAATGTACCGTACCGAGTCCGAGTTTTGAAATTAGTCCCGGTAGGCGATCGCATCGACATCGAAAATTATGCCATAGAAAACGAAGAACAATTCTACGGCGCATCCCGCGACCCGCAACGGTTGCAAGAAATCACAAAAGAACAACTGACACTCCTCCCAGGCTGCACCTTTTTTACGCACTGGACGGGCAACAGCTTCAAAGGGTCTGTCGAACCCGGAAAAGGCTGTATGGTGGTCAGAAATGGTAAAAAAACCTATCTAGACAGCGAATTCGAGATTGACCAAGACAAATTTATTAGCCACGATCGCGGACGCGACCCAGAAACCGACGCCCACGTCTGGGGAGCCCTCGCCGGCCCCTTTGAATTCACCCGCTGGGCCAGTTTCGCTGACGAAATTCCGGTTTGACGAAAAACCGAGTCCCGACTTGGCCAACACGCTTGGATAAAAGGTTCAGAATGCACCAATACCTGGTACATTAACCCAGTATTGGCAAGCAAGATTCACCGTTGTTGATTTATGAAAGTCCTGGTTATTGGTGGCGATGGCTATTGCGGTTGGGCAACCGCACTCTACCTTTCTAACAAAGGTCACGAAGTTGGCATCCTCGACAGCTTCGTGCGGCGGCACTGGGATCTGGAACTGTGCAGCGACACCCTCACTCCCATTGCACCGATTCAGCAACGACTCCAGCGATGGCAAGATTTAACGGGTAAGTCGATCGACTTGTTCGTCGGTGACATCACCAACTACGATTTTCTCAGCAAAAGCATGAGAAAATTTGCACCAGAGGCGATCGTCCATTTCGGCGAACAGCGTTCGGCACCTTTCTCAATGATCGATCGCGAACACGCAGTCCTCACCCAAGTCAATAACGTCGTCGGGACACTCAACCTGCTGTACGCCATCCGCGAAGACTTCCCCGACTGTCACCTAGTGAAATTGGGGACAATGGGCGAATACGGCACGCCGAATATTGACATTGAAGAAGGCTACATTACGATCGAACACAACGGCCGCAAAGATACACTACCCTATCCCAAACAACCGGGCAGTTTCTACCACCTGTCAAAAGTCCACGACTCCCACAACATCCATTTTGCTTGCAAAATCTGGGGTTTAAGAGCCACCGACTTAAATCAGGGCGTAGTCTACGGCGTGCTCACAGAAGAAACCGGCATGGACGAACTGTTAATCAACCGTTTGGACTACGACGGAGTATTTGGTACGGCATTGAACAGATTTTGCATCCAAGCTGCGATCGGTCATCCCCTGACAGTTTACGGTACAGGCGGACAAACCCGCACCTTCTTAGACATTCGGGACACCGTGCGGTGCGTGGAATTAGCAATCGCCAACCCCGCCGCCGCCGGAGAATTCCGCGTCTTCAACCAATTCACCGAACAATTCAGCGTCGGCGACTTAGCCTCATTGGTGCAAAAAGCAGGCACGGCAATGGGATTAAAAGTAGAAATCAACCACCTCGAAAATCCCAGAGTCGAGAAAGAAGAACATTATTTCAATGCCAAAAACACCAGTTTGCTAGAACTAGGCTTGCAGCCGCACTATCTCTCAGATTCCCTGCTCGATTCTCTGTTGAATTTTGCTACAAAATATCAGCACCGCGTCGATAAAAACCAGATTTTGCCGAAGGTTTCTTGGAAGTAAGTTCTGGTATCTATTTGCGGGGTAAGAGATTTTTAACGAACCGCGAAGGCGCGAAGGGCGCGAAGTAAGAGAAAAGAAGGGAAGAGAGGAGAAGGGTTCGCAAGTTCTGAATGAATTTGGCTGTATATTACGATGATCTATCTTTTTTGTCTCTTGCTCTGTGTCCTCTGTGTCCTCTGCGGTTAATTAAAAAATGGCATCAGGTTTTTTTTACTGCTGGCTTGTTTCGGAAGAAATGCTGTGAAAAGTCGAATTCTCATTCTGTTGCTTTTGGTGGTTCTGCCTGGATTTTCAGCGATGGCAGTTTTTGCTTATTATTTAATAGGGGAATGGGCTGCTGTAACGCCGAGAAGTCTAAATTAGTGGCGAGTTAGCGAAGGCTTATCTGCCACTTAAAAAGCCAGATAAATTGCCAGAACAGCACAGGAAATTCACAGAATTTTGCTTGAGTGAAAGTGTGGGATGGCTTTTAGGTGGGATAATTTTATCAATTGGCATTCAGGGAATTGGCATTTTATCCCAAAAACCTCTCGCTCGGAATTAGCGGTAGTGCAACTGACAGAAGAAGTGTAGAAAAGCAGCCGATCGCACGCCATGACTTAGCTCCCCGCGAGACAGTGTATCCTGTTACCGATGACCTTGGCCGCAGGCTATGATTATCGGCTCCCTAAATAACTTATTTTTATGAAAATTGCTCTGTTCACTGAAACATTTTTGCCGAAAATAGACGGCATTGTCACTCGGCTGATTCACACTGTAGATCACTTGCAGCGATCGGGCGCACAAGTTTTGATCTTTTCTCCAGATTACGGGATTACAGAATACAAAGGTGCCCGAGTTTACGGTGTGGAGGGTTTGCCTTTGCCGATGTACCCGGAATTGAAAATGGCACTTCCTTCTCCGGCTGTTGGTCGAGAATTAGAACAGTTTAAACCAGATATTATTCACGTTGTCAATCCCGCTATTTTGGGATTGGGGGGCATATATTACGGCAAAAAGTTCAATATTCCGATTTTGGCTTCTTACCACACGCATTTGCCTAAATACTTGCACCATTACGGTTTTGGAATGCTCGAACCTTTGCTGTGGGAATTGCTTAAAGGGGCTCACAATCAAGCCGAATTGAATCTGTGCACTTCCACAGCAATGGTCGAGGAATTGAGAACTCACGGCATTGAGCGAGTAGACTTGTGGCAGCGGGGCGTAGATACTGAAATGTTTGTCCCGGAATTGGCAAGTCGAGAAATGCGATCGCGCCTTTCTGAAAATAACCCAGACAGTCCCCTCCTGCTGTACGTCGGCCGCCTCGGTGCAGAAAAAGAAATCGAACGCATCAAACCAGTCCTCGCAGCGATTCCCGATGCCCGCCTCGCCCTAGTGGGAGACGGCCCGCATCGGCAAACCCTTGAACAATATTTTGCCGGTACACCCACCAATTTTGTCGGCTACCTCAAGGGGCAAGAATTGGCTTCTGCTTACGCATCAGCCGACGCCTTCATTTTTCCCTCCCGCACCGAAACCCTGGGCTTGGTGCTCCTAGAAGCAATGGCTGCGGGGACGCCTGTAGTGGCGGCGCGCAGTGGCGGAATTCCCGATATCGTCACTGACGGCGTTAACGGATATTTATTTGACCCCGCCGACGAAGAAGGAGCACTCGCCGCCACCAAGCGTCTGTTTGCGAATCCCGAAGAACGGGAAACCCTGGGCCATAACGCTCGCCGAGAAGCCGAACGCTGGGGTTGGGCCGCCGCCGCCGCACAACTGCAGCGCTACTATCAATCAGTGGTATTTGCCGAGTCCCTGCCCAGAGCGGCCTAAATGTCAGGATCTGTAGCACCTTTAAACATCACCGCCAGCTTAGCTTCGTTGTTCGATCGTCAGTTGGTAGTATTGTCGGAATGTTTTCAAAGACTGATCGAACTTTTTTGCTGCATAAATTACCGTCGCTATCCTGCTGTTGCGTTTACCATTAAACTATGAGTAAGCTCTGTAGGAATGCCTTGCGCGCTGCTTTCATAGCGCCCTTTACCTGACCGGATACGGTCGCCGAGTGCGCTAAAACAGTCACACCGCGCGCTGCTGCCGATCACAGAGCGTCAAATCCACATTGCACTCTCGATCGAACTAAAGCCTGTCACCTAATTTTCAGGCTAGCAGTTTTGCGAACTCAAGTTCAGCTTGAATTGACGAACCCTCATCAGTATCGAGGTTGTAAAAAAGATCGATCGAACATACATAACAAGCAAACTGAAGTTGCGTGCGCCACTTTTGAACTCACGACGATTCATCAAAGCGACAAGCGAGTGCCGATGCCCTGGCAAACAAATTCAAGAGTTTGCACCGCCGCCGCATCTAGCGCCGATCGACCTGCGGTCAGTTTACCCCTCTGAGCAAGCAGTTAATCATGACATTCTCCAATACTGGTAGCGTTCTGGCTACACTGACTCAAGTCAATTTTATGGGGGCATTGACCTCCCGTGTTAAGAGCCTGCCAGTTCCTGAATTAGTGTGCCTGCTGGACTTTATCACGGCTGAATTTCAGCAATTTATCCGGGCGATGGACCTGATTAACAATGAAGCACTCGAAACTCTCTTAGAGCAACTGTTAGATGCCTTCACTGTCAAAATTGGTCAAATTTTGCAAGCAGACCGGACAACAATTTTTTTGGTTGACTCCAACAAAAATCAACTGTGGCACAAAACACTAGATCCACTTACGGGCGAGGATGTAGAAGTGCGCTTGCCTATGGATGCAGGCATTTTAGGCTACGTCGCAACAACCGGAAAATCGATTAATGTCGCCGAAGCTCGATCGCACGAGCATTTTAATTCCGAAGTAGACGAACCACCGGGCTACCAGATCGAAACCATGCTCTGTATGCCGATTTTTAGCAGCAAGAGCCAACATGAACCCGTAGCAGTGGTCAGACTGTTAAATAAAGCTGGCGATGTCTCCTTTAGCGAGGAAGACGAACAGCAGTTCCAGGCTTTTGCAGATTCGATCGGGATTATTCTCGAAAGCTGTCAGTCTTTCTACGTCGTGGCCCGCAACCAGCGAGGGGTTGCCGCACTGTTGAGAGCCACCACGACTTTGGGTCAAAGTCTTGACTTGGAAACAACTTTGCGCTCTGTGATGGATCAAGCTCGCGACTTGATGCAAGCCGATCGCAGCACGCTATTTTTGTTAAATCGGGAAACCAACGAACTCTGGACAAAAGTTGCCAAGGCCGACGACAAAACGATGATGGAAGTCCGCATTCCTGCTAATAAGGGAATTGCTGGCTACGTCGCTTCGACAGGTCAACCTCTAAATATTACAGATGCTTACGACGATCCCCGCTTTGACCCTTCTACAGACCAGAAAACGGGATACCGCACTCGGACTGTCTTGTGTATGCCGGTGCATAACGCTAAAGGTGAGCTGATCGGCGTAACTCAGCTAATTAATAAGAACCAAGGTACTTTCACCCCTTCTGACGAAGAGTTTTTGCGAGCGTTTAATTCCCAAGCGGGAATGGCGCTGCAAAATTCTCAACTGTTTCAGAATGTGATGGTGGAAAAACAGTATCAAAAAGATATGCTGCAAAGTCTTTCTGATGCAGTAATTTCCACCGATTTACAGGGGCGAGTTGTAACAATTAACGAAGCGGCGCTGGAATTGTTGGGCTGTCCCCCAAATCAAGCTAAAGGCAAACACAATCCCCAGATTTGGGAAGATAAACTGGTGAATCGCTATGTTTGGGAAGTTGTGCCGATCGATAATTTGCAATTTCGACTAGAAGACAGTCTCAAAACTGCTGCCAGACATTACGTTCCCGAACAAAGTTTAACTGTGGGACTGTTGGTAGAAAAAACGTTAAATTCCCAACAACAACAAGAAGAAGAAGAAGAAGAAGAAGAAGAAGAAGAAGAAGAAAGTTATATTTTGGCCGTGCCCGATCGCACTGACCCCAATTTATATTACGCTTGGGGCGAAAACCGCGCCTGGACTGAGGAAGTAGCGCTGGCAGAATTAGCTAATGCCCAATCTCTATTTGCGCTGCGAAATTCTGCCCTGTATCACCCTTATTGTCCGCTGCCCATCCCCGCCTCTCGAATTAAAGTAATTGAACGTAGTTTGAATTTGACGGTCAACCCGCTGATCAATCCAGAAGGCGGCGTGCGCGGCGGTTTAGTGGTGCTCGAAGACATCAGCCACGAAAAGCGGATGAAAAATACGATGTACCGCTACTTGACTCCCGGAGTCGTAGATAAAGTCATGGCCTTGGGCGAAGGCGCCCTCATGGTGGGCGAACGCAAAGAAGTGACTATTTTATTTTCCGACATTCGCGGCTACACCACGCTGACAGAAAATTTGGGAGCCTCCGATGTGGTATCCCTGCTGAACGACTATTTTGAGACGATGGTGGAGGCCGTTTTTCACTACGAAGGCACTTTAGACAAGTTTATCGGCGATGCTTTAATGGCGGTTTTCGGCGCGCCCCTGCCGCTCAATCCCCCGGAAAGTCATGGTTGGATGGCGGTTCAGTCGGCTTTAGATATGCGCCGGCGTTTGAAAGAGTTTAATGATTCTCGCCCCGGTGCAGATCCGTTTCGCTTCGGGATTGGGATTAGTTCCGGAGAGGTGGTTTCGGGAAATATTGGTTCTCAAAAGCGAATGGATTACACGGTAATCGGGGATGCGGTGAATTTGAGTTCGCGATTGGAACAGCTTACGAAGGAGTACGGATGCGATATAATTTTGAGCGAATTTACATACAGTTTGTGCCGCGAAGGGATTTGGGTGCGAGAGTTAGACAAAGTGCGGGTTAAGGGCAAAAATCAGCCAGTGGGTATTTATGAGTTGCTGCAAAATAGTTCTGAACCCATCGACGGGGAAACGGTTCGATTTTTGGAACTTTACAGTAACGGTAGGGATGCTTATATTGCTAGAAATTTTCACAAAGCTATTAGTTATTTTGAAGCGGCTTTAGCAATGCGACCCAGCGATCGACCTGTGGAAGTTCACCTCGACCGATCCCTGAGCTATTTGGAAATACCCCCGCCCGAGGATTGGAACGGCGTACATACGATGACAACCAAGTAGTAGATTATATTACATCCGAGTGCTCAAAAGTAAAAAGATTTGATAAAGTTGTGAGATCTTCCTTATGACAGAGTTAACAACTGTAAAAATGTGAAAGCATGAATCGGATGCCATATTAAAGTTAGTATTTATTTCCAGGCTAACAATTAAATGAGTTATTTATCTGTTCCGAATGCCACAAAAGCCGATCGCATTCTGGTGGTAGACGACGCACCAGATAATGTTTTGTTGGTTCAGACAATCCTAGAAGAAGAAGGTTACGAAATTAGCACGGCAGAGAACGGATTTTCTGCCTTGAGTCAAATTGACAAGGCAGCCCCGGATTTGGTACTGCTAGACGTGATGATGCCGGGAATGGATGGTTACGAAGTCACTAAACGAATCCGACAAAATAAGGAATTGCCCTTTATCCCAATTTTGCTGATCACGGCTCACGACAGTGCCAGCGTGGTCCAGGGATTGGACATGGGAGCAGACGATTTCATCCGCAAACCAGTGGAAATGGATGAACTGCTGGCGAGGGTTCGATCGCTCCTGCGGCTAAAACACAGCGTAGACGAGCGCAATTCGATCGCCCTCCAGCGCGAAGATTTTGTCTCCCGACTCGCTCACGACTTGCGGACGCCCCTGGTAGCAGCCGATCGAATGCTAAGTTTAATGCAGCAGGGAGCTTTGGGAGAAATTTCGCTTGAGATGCGCGACGCTTTCGGGACGATGGTTCGCAGCAACAAAAACCTGATCACGATGGTAAATATGTTGCTGGAAGTCTACCGCTACGAAGCAGGCCGCAAATCCCTAAGTTTCGCTGCCGTGGACTTGCGCCAGCTTATTACTGAGGTAGCTGAAGAACTAGCTACCCTAGCGGATGCTAAAGGTTTGTCGGTAAATTTAGACTTGACAGAAAGTGCAGAAAGTGCACCGATTGCGAAGTATCCGGGCGATCGTCTGGAACTGCACCGCTTGATGACAAATTTAATCGGAAATGCGATTAAATTCACCGACAGCGGCTCAATAGATGTCAGCTTAAAAGCTGCTAATTCACCTGCTTATACGAGCTTCAAAAACCAACCGCTGGCATGGGTAATCATAGAAATCAAAGACACCGGCGCCGGCATTTCTCCCACCGAACAAGCAAAGTTATTTGAAAGGTTTGGCTCGGGAACTCACAAGAGATCCAGTACAGGTTTGGGACTACACCTCTGTCGGCAAATTGTCGAAGCTCACCGCGGCACCATCGAGGCCAAATCCGAGTTGGGTAAGGGCAGTTTGTTTACTATTCGCTTGCCTTGTTAGATTGATCGGGAAACCGCAGATTAACGCAGATTAACGCAGATGCCTTTTGTGATAAAAGAGCGAATGTTTGCAATAGGAGTCTTGTAATTGTCGGGTGCTTTTCGGCGCACCTTACCACTGATAATTAGTATCCAATCCGCGCTCGATCGCCATGATACCGCTCGTGCGATCGTCTCTGCAAGCAATGCAATCGGAAAATTATACCGATGTAACATAATTACTTGGCAACCGAATTTACCAGAAAGAATTGGTTTAAAGCCGGAACCCTGAGCGGGAGAAATTAAAAGAAGACTATTCATTACTCCAATCCTCTTCCTTCCAGGTAGAGGTCGCTATAAAGCTATAAAGGTGTTAGCTGTTCACTGTCAACTGTTAGCTGTAAACTATCAACTGTCAACTATCAACTGTCAACTGTCAACTATCAACTGTCAACTGTCAACTATCAACTGTCAACTGTCAACTATCAACTGTCAACTGTCAACTGTCAACTGTCAACTGTCAACTGTCAACTGAAGGCTATATGTCTAACTGTCCAGTGTGCGGTGCTGAATACATAGAAGAAAAAGCAGAGTTTTGCTCAATCTGCGGCTGGGATTTGACTCCCTACCCGCAGCGTGCGAAGCCTTCCAAAACTTATTTAAAAAAAGAACAAGTTAGATTGCAGTGGGCAAAACAAATGTGGGAATTGACCCGCAATCAACAAAATTGGTCAGCAAAATTTGATGAGTTGCACGGCGAAATGCAGCAAGGTGCGATCGCCCGCACGTACCTGCAATCTCAGTTAGAATGGGTTCTGTACCGCCTCGAACAACTAAACCCCGAATTGATTGTCAGCACTCTACTGCGGCTGGAAGACAAAATCGGCGCTATACCTGACAAAACTCCGGCTATCTCTGAAGTGGGGATGGACTATCGACAACTGACAAAGCTATTAGAAACTGGAAAATGGCGCAAAGCTGATGAACACACTTGGGAAATCTTGCTCCAAATCGCTGTCAGGGAAGACGAAGGCTGGCTGAGTGCAGCCGATATTGACAGTCTTCCTCCTACAGACCTTCGCACGATCGACCAACTTTGGCAACAATACAGCAGCGGGCGGTTCGGGTTGAGCGTGCAGCAGCAGATTTGGGAAAGTACCGAGGCAAATTATACTGAATTTTGCGATCGAGTTGGCTGGCGAGTCAAGGAAAATTGGAAATATTACAGCGAGCTCTCCTTTAACGAAAATGCTCCCCCCGGACATCTCCCCGTCACCGCATGGAGACAGCGCGCCTGTTACGGTGCTGGTAAACTCACCGCAGCCGAAAACTTTGCCCGCATCGCTGCGAAACTTGCAACTGGCGATCGCTAATCATCCAAAATAAAAAATTCAAAATCGACATTAACTGCTATAATCAAAACGGTTTAGCAACTGGGGCTGTGGCTCAGATGGATAGAGCAAGCGCCTCCTGAAGAATCGGGCACCCTGCGAGGAAACTCTAGGAGTGAATGTGGTCAAATTTGGTGAAACCTAAAGAGTTCGTGGGTTCCTATGACTCTAAGGCAATACCAAGCCAAGCCTGATTTCAGCGCGATTAAACAATCGCCTATATTGAAATCAGGAAGGTTTAGAGACTAGACGGTCACCACCTAAAAGCTGCAAGCATATGGTGAAGGTATAGTCCAGAGAGTGGGGAAACTCACACAAATCTGAAGCGCTAGGTCGCCGGTTCGAACCCGGCCAGTCCCGTTAACAATCAAGAAAAATTAAAAGCAGGAGGGGTAAGCCTAAGTTTTACCCCTCTTTTTTGCATATCCGCTAACGAATTTGCCCAAGGACGAATACTTGCTTGAAGACGAGGACTTAGGCAGAACCTCTATAAAATCCATCTGAAATCTGAAATCTCAAATCTCAAATCTAAAATCACCTGTTTAAGCCCCACCACAAGCGTAGAGTCAATCTAAAATCTAAAATCTAAAATCTATGATCCCCCGACCCTTTTTTAATTTTTAATTTTTAATTCCTGTTAGTGGGCTATACGTGCGGTATTTTTTGTTATGGTTCCTTTGTGAGTTACATAAAATTTTTATAGGTTTAGATGTGGTTAAGAATCAATTCAAACACGCAGCGTTACAAGCGTTTGAACACTTCACGCAGTTTTTGGTTCCTAGTAGGGCTTTTGATGGCGTGTTGGTTTGGCTATCAGCAGGTTAAGAGCGAATTTCAGAGACCCCAAGCTTTGTTCGTTCTAGGTGGGGCTACGGAGCGAGAGGTGTTTGCCGCCAAATTTGCTCAGGAGTATCCTGAATTGCCGATTTGGGTGTCGTCTGGGAGTAATCCCGAGTTCGCCGAATGGGTGTTTTCAGAAGCGGGAATTGAGTCCGATCGCCTGCACTTAGACTACAGAGCGGTGGATACGGTAACAAATTTTACCACTCTGGTAGATGAATTGAAAGCTCAAGGGATTGAGAGCGTGTATCTGATCACTTCGGACGATCATATGCGGCGAGCTCAGATTATCGGCGAAATCGTGCTCGGCAGTCGAGGCATTAGTTTTAAGCCTGTGGCAGTTCCGTCTGGGCGAACCCCCGAACCGATGCAAAAAGCTGTTCGCGACGGCGCTAGGGCTATTCTTTGGCTGACAACCGGTTATACGGGTGCTAACTTCAGCCAAGCGAGAATTGAATAAACAAAGGGAAGGATTAAGCAAGTTTTAATTTTTTTCCATTCCCTCTGGTTTTAAAACTTCTCTTCTATAGCGATTTAACGAACAGCGAAGACGCTGATGACAAATGCGTAAAAGAAGAGAAGAGAAAAGAAGGAGTAGTTTAAAATTAGTAGATGAACTTCAAAAGCTAAAATTAATGACCGACCAAATTCTGCCACAAGTTCTAGAGCAAATTTTGAGTGACAGCAAAACGCCGGATGCTGTTTTTTCGGCTTTGGTGCCGGCTTTAGGCGAGGTGTTAAATTGCGATCGGGTTTTTCTCTACCTCCGCAATCCTGAAACGCAAATGGGCAGAGTACCTTACTGCTGGCGTCGCAACTCAAACTATCCAGAGGTTTGGGACGCGGAATGGAAAAAAGAACCGGAATCTTTAGGGGAAGAAGACCCTTTGTTTGCAGCAGCTTTGCGAACTGAACCATCAATTTTTGTTGAGGATGTTGAGACAGCAAATCCTGAAGTAGTCAACAAAAATTTTGAGGCAAAAGAGTTCGGACATCGAGCTTTGATTCACACTCACCTTTGTGATGACGGGTTATTGTGGGGGGTATTGCAGCCTTGTATGTTCGATCGCCCTAGAGTGTGGACTGACTTTGATCGCCAAGTTATCGCAGCAGTTACAGAAAAAATTTCCCCTTTAGCTGTCGCTTATGTCAGAGGCATCGTACAACCGCAATAAAATAGGTTTGTAATGAGGAGTCTTCGTACTCACTACAAACCTGTAACGATGTTTTTTATCTATCAAACCAGGTTTATGCGTAAGTTATACAAAACAACCTCCAAGCAAATCAGCGACCCAAATCGTGCATGGCATTAATCTCGATCGCACATCTTTGAGTCAGCGCTTGCAACTCCTCGCGATCCGAGGAACCGGGCGCTTCAATTAGCTTGCCAATTCGCACCGTCAGTGGCACCGGACGCGGAATTCCCGAACCTTTCGACGAAATCGCGTGAGTTCCCCACAAACTAACAGGTAACAGCGGCGCTTTTGCCTTAGCGGCTATCAGCGCAGCACCTAATTTCGGTTCAGTAATTCTGCCATCTGGCGTGCGAGTTCCCTGCAAAAATACACCCGTCGCCCAGCCATTTTCCAAAGAATTGATAGCCGATCGAATTGCACTGCGATCGGCACTTTCCCGCTTCACTGGATAAGCACCATAAAGCGTAATTGCCTGCTTCAAAATAGGAACTTTAAATAACTCTTCCTTTGCCATAAATGCGACCGGCCGCCTCATGCAATTCGACAAAATCGGCGGATCAAAATCGCTGGCGTGATTGCTGACTACTACCACAGGCCCTTCTGTCGGAACATTTTCTGCACCGTAGATGCGGCCTCGAAAGTACAGGTGCAGCATCGGGCTGACAATTGACCATTTGAATAAATAGTAGAGAAGTAAACTTTCGACGGGTTCGCGACTTTTGCTCACAGAAAAACCTTAAATTTTAAATTACATCGAATATTAGCCTATCAGTTCAGCAATGACAAATGAATAGTATTTTGAGGTTTGTAGGGTTGCCTGCCCTTGGAAACCGCGCCTACACACACAAAACCCACTCCAAGTGGGTTAAAGAAGAAGTCCACCTGCGCGGACGCAAGCTTGTGTAGCGCCAGACTTCAGTCTGGTGGACTATTTCACTGAATGTCCGACGTTTGCAAAGGCTCAATTTCCGGCCAGCATAGCTTTCTGTCCTTCCGAAGAAGTCGTATAGCCCAAGAAATCCTTAACTGTTTGGCTAGGAGGGTTTTTGTAGGCGTAGTACAACTGCCGCTTGTAATACCATTTTTATAAAGTTATGCTAGACTTATGTTAAAAGTAAAGGAGAACATTAAAATGTCTGGGCGTCCTCATATAACGATTGCCGAATCTGTAGAAGTATTGCTAGAGATTAGGAAACAACAAAAAAGAATCTTAGCATATAATAAAGTTCAAATGCTTTATTTATTTCAGTCAAAACAAGTAGAAACAGTCCGAGAAATATCGTCTATTTTGGGCAAAAGTGAAACCACAATTCATCGCTGGCTCTTTCAATATAAAGAGGGTGGTATAGAAAACTTGTTGAGAAATCGGCAGCTTTTTGGCAGGCCCAAAAAGTTTTCAGTTGAAGTAGCGGCTTCATTACAACAATAATTGAGAGACCCAGAAGGATTTTCCAGTTATAAAGAAGTTCATCTCTGGCTCTGGTTGATCAAAGAGATACCTAGTAGTTATCAAGCTGTATACTCCTTGGTCAAAGGGGAGTTGAAAAGTAAATTAAAAATCCCTAGGCCTCGTACGGAGCAAAAGCCAATGGCAATTAATAAACTTAAAAATAGCGTTTCTCAGCAAATAAAAACCTTACTAGATAAGGCTCCTGACCGAGTAAATAAATACAAAAATCTCTGTTTTGGTGTAGTGACGAAACTCGATTAGGGCTACATACAATTCAGAGATGAAGGCTAACACTGCGGGTGTAAAACCCGTAGGAAAACATCAATGGAAATTTAAATATTTCCGGCTATACGGAGCCGTATCCCCATCTACTGGAAAAAGTTTTTTTTGGGAGTTTTCCCATTTAGATAAAGTTTGTTTTCAAGCCTATTTGCAACAATTATCGCTTGAATATCCCGATAAATTACATATCATTCAAGTCGATAATGCTCCCGGTCATCTTTTAAGTACATCTGAATTGCCAGACAATATTATTTTACTATTTCAGCCTCCTCATTTTCCTGAAGTAAATCCAACAGAAAGAGTGTGGGAATATATCAAAGAATTTTTAGCTTGGTTAGTCTTTAGTAATCTTGACGAACTCCGCGTAAAACTTAACGAAATATTATCATCTTTAACAAATCATGTCATTGGTTTTCTCACAGGATGGTCTTGGATTTTACATTCTTTATCTATAGCACATCTTTAAAAAAATGGTATAAGGATAGTTACCCGCATCCGTCGTCGCACCGTTGACTGGAACAACGCGCACAGTTTTCTGATTGGCTACTTGAGCAAAAGTCGCATAACCAATGCCGTTGTTGCCTAAAGCTTGCAGCAGGGGAGTTGTCGCATCTCGTCGAGCGTGGTAATATTTGGCGTCGTGCCAAACTCCCCACCTCGGAGCACTTGTTCTTTAAACGTTTGGTGAGTGCCGCTAACTGCCGGTCTGTTAATTACTTTAATCTGGCCCGCCGGGCCGCCGACTTTCGACCAGTCTTGAGTATTTCCCTTGAAGATATCTTGAACTTGAGCGGAGGAACTTATACCCTTACGGTGTCAGAAACCAATACCACAAAATCCAGAAGTGTTGAATGCTTATTAAGAGGATTCTAAAAATAGATACACGCATCATATCAACTGCTGATTTTAGCAATTAAAAACGATTTCCTTAAACCAATGAATATAGCTGATCTTTTCACACATAAAAGCATTTCATTCAGTTGACAGTTGACAGATGAGTGCGACCTCTACCTAGAAGGAAGAGGATTGGAGTAATGAATAGTTTTCTTTTAATTTCTCCCTAAAATAAAGAGGCTTTAAACCAATTCTTTCTGGTAATTGTCGTAATTTTTCTAATGGTTTATTACCAATTTTATCCGGAATTTTAACCAACTGAATAAATAACAAATTAAACAAGCATAGATTTGTATCCGAATTACATTGGTATTTTTTGTGATTATAAGAGACAATTTTAAATGCTTTTTTAAGAATTTTCACAGCAACTCAATCTGCCATCTCCTTCGATAAATTTCTCCAATTTCTTGATTAGTGTATGCTAATTTTCCTGATTCAGGTAAATTAGTTACAAACCTAAATTCAGTCCGTGTTTATACATCTGAAAAATTCACCAATCTTACTTGAACAGTTCGTTGACCACTCCACACTTCATAAGTTACATCTTCCTTGATATTGATAGTAGAATTATTCTTAATTCGTAGTACAAAATATTGATTTTCTTTTTTCAGTAATGCTTGAACACGTTCGGAACTGGAGAAGCCTCTATCTATTACATCCACTCCATTTTGAGGTGTGGCTGCTATGGTTTCATCTCCATACTCACGCTTAATGACCTTGACCAAAATGAATGTACTCCATCAATCATTACCCGTTCATTATCCGTTCCAGTAAATTACTTTACTTGATGGTATTCCTGTTGCCATGGTAATTTGCTTGTCAAGGTAACTATCGTAGAATATAAGGCGAATAAACAGATATCATTTTTATTGTTTACTTGACGTTTTATATCCGCTTGTGATCTTTCAAATAATTTTACAAATACGCCTATATCTCTATGCTTACTTGCTTTTGAGAAGGTTGATATATATATCTAGGAAAATATCTCGACTGTTTAAACAAATAAATAGCGAACGCATAGTATCGAGGCTTTGGTCAAAACTAAAGCCCAGCCAGCAGGATACAAATGTGAAAGTGTCTAAAACAGGATAGTCATCTTTGAGTAAATGGGCGAGATACCGTTTGACAATTTTGGGGAAGTTAGAAAATAGCATTTTAGTTGGTTGTCAGTATTTTATAGCTCTCTAATTAGACATTTGTCTGCCAATTTTGGCATTTCTTTCCTATTATTCAACACTTCTGGGGGAATTGGTAATGAGTAATTCAAGATTTATGCACCGATAGAAGAAACCGGGTTTTTTGCCGAATCTGCAGGTTGCAACGAAGTATTTTTGTAAAAAAATCCGGTTTCTAGGCCCCCATGCGTAAGTCCTATAATTGTCGAAAGTGCGCGCAGAGTGCCCTGCTAATGACTAATCACTAATGACTAATGACCACTCAGGCTAATATTGATGTTAACCTGTCTCTACCCGATATCAAACTGTCCCATGACACCCGATGCCTCCGCCGGAGCTGCTGCTGCCGCCCCTCAATCGACACCCGAAGTCAGCTTAGAGCTGCAAGTCCGACTCAAGACTGAAGATGGACAGCTATTGTTGCTACTTCCCCCAGAAACCAACAACGAAGCCGCAACTGGTACGGCATCGACTTGGACTGAACTTTGGCAACAGCTAAAAGTTAGGCTGAATGCTGGAGAACGCTTTTGGCAGCCAAATGCAGAAGTACAATTGATGGGGAGCGATCGACTTTTAGATATCCGCCAACTGCAAGAAATCGCCGACGCCCTCTCTGAAGTGGAACTGCAACTCAAACGAGTCCACACCAGCCGCCGCCAAACGGCCGTTGCCGCAGCTACTGTCGGCTATTGTGTAGAACAGCAGCCTCCGGTTTCTTCCCTGAATAAATCCACTGCCCAAAAACCGCAATCGCTGGCGGAACCTTTATATTTGCAGATGACAGTGCGATCGGGCGTAGAAATTCGTCATCCAGGGACGATCGTACTTTTGGGAGACGTAAATCCCGGCGGCTCAGTCATCGCCGGAGGCGATATCCTAGTTTGGGGCCGTTTGCGGGGGGTCGTGCACGCCGGTGCCGGTGGCAATACCAAAAGCGTGATTATGACCTTGCAGATGGAACCGATGGTGATTAGGATTGCTAAGTATGTTGCCAGAGGCCCAGAAACGTCACCCGCTCAGTTTTTCCCGGAAGTCGCCTATGTGACACCCCAAGGGATTCGGATCGGTAGAGCCTCTGATTTTGACAAATCGCAGTTAGTCGGGGGTAATGAGTAATCGATAATGGTTCAGTTGACAGTTGACAGCTCGCCCTGAGCGAAGCCGAAGGGTTGACAGTTGACAGTTGACAGCGACCTCTACCTGAAAGGAAGAGGATTGGAGTAATGAATAGTCTTCTTTTAATTTCTCCCTACAAGGGTTCCGGCTTTAAACCAATTCTTTCTGGTAATGGGTAATGGGTAATTAGGAATTAGTAATGAGTAATTGGTAATACTATTTCTCTTTCCGCCTGCACTTGATAATTTTTGCCTAGGCTAAATCAGTCACTCAAGGACGATTTAAAATTTAAGTGCAAATTCATAGAGGATTAGTAAAATAAGGAGATTTGTGAGTTGATGAAGTAGGGACAAGGGCTTTCGCCGTGTCCTTACGGCGGGGGAAACGATAAGCGGGTGTCATTCATAAACGTGAAATCTGCTGTTATTCAGTGAATTACCGATTGCTGCCAAATTACCAAAGAATAATTGCTAATTATCAACCAAGAATAAGATCAATTACCCATTACCAATTACCCATTAGCAATTCCTAATTACCAATTACTAATTCCAAATCACCAATTCCCAATAAATCTAAAATCGCTTATGGCTCGCATTATTGTTGTTACATCAGGGAAAGGCGGGGTAGGAAAAACCACCTCCACAGCCAATCTCGGCATGGCTTTAGCTAAGCGGGGGCGGAACGTTGCCGTAATTGATGCCGATTTCGGTCTCAGAAATTTAGACTTGCTGCTGGGCTTAGAAAATCGGATTGTTTACACGGCATTAGAAGTTCTCGCTGGAGAGTGCCGATTAGAGCAAGCTTTGGTGAAAGATAAGCGGCAGCCGCGCTTGGTGCTGTTGCCGGCTGCCCAAACTCGGATGAAAGATGCCATCAGCGCTGAGCAAATGAAGCAGCTTGTGGGGATGTTGGGAGCAAAATACGACTATATTTTGATCGACTCTCCTGCTGGAATTGAACAAGGTTTCCAAAATGCGATCGCGCCGGCTCAAGAAGGGATAATTGTCACCACTCCCGAAATCGCTGCTGTCCGCGATGCCGATCGAGTCATCGGCCTGCTGGAAGCCAACAACGTCAAGAAAATCAACCTGATCGTCAACCGGATTAGACCCGCAATGGTGCTGGCAAATGATATGATGTCGGTGCAAGACGTGCGGGAAATCCTCGCCATTCCGCTGTTAGGCGTCGTTCCCGACGACGAGCGCGTCATCGTTTCCACCAACCGAGGCGAACCATTAGTATTGTCGGAAACGGCCTCTGTAGCTGGAACTGCCTTCGACAATATTGCCCGCCGCTTAGAAGGCGAAAAAGTTGAATTTCTAGATCTCAATCCCCGTCGGGAAAACTTCTTCACTCGCCTCCGCAAGTTCTTAAACACTAAAATTATGTGATGTGCTCATTGGCGATCGGTCTTTAACCGCAGCAACTGCATCACAAAAACTAGCCGAGATTTCCCCCAGTGACACCAGTTCCCAAAAAGAATGAAACTGTAGGTCAACTCCAAACCCTTAGGGAATGAGTGATTCCCCAATCGAAAATCGAAAATCGAAAATCGAAAACGGTATGACCTTTTCTATGCCTAACCCTTGACAAACCAGCCCGACCCATGATACACACACTTCTCGAACGACTTTTCCCGCGCACCCCTGACAACAGCCGCGACGAGGTAAAACGGCGCCTCAAACTGGTTCTAGCCCACGATCGCTCAGAACTCAGCCCAGAAATGGTTGAGTCGATGCGCCGAGAAATTCTAGAGGTGGTATCTCGCTACGTGGAAATCGATACCACCGGGTCTGAGTTCTCCCTGGAAAGTGACCAGCGGGCCACAGCACTAATTGCAAATCTCCCGATCCGGCGAGTCAGGCTCGAACATCCACCGGCAAATTTTCCCGAGAATTTGCCCCAAAATCGGCCCGAGTATGTACCTGAGTATGTACCTGAGTATGTAGTCGAAACTCTCCCCGACACTAGAGAGTGATAGGGATTAACATTTTCATCTCAGACAACGAGTTCGATCGGATCGCTCGATCGCCATTTAAATTAAACTATCTCTATAGAATTAAAATATTGTGGGGTGCGAACTCTGACGTTGCTGATTCACGGTATGAATCAACTTTTCGCTTGATGTTGAAAACTCACCCTCAAGCGGGCTTCTAGAAATTGGGAAATCTTGAATTCATACCTGTATTCAGCAACGCCAGCAGGACTTCTAAGTTTTACTTGGGCCTCACATCAGCTTCCCTGGTTTTGGCTCTTGTAGTGCGTTTGAGTTTCGTTCACCCTCCCCGTAACGGGGCAGTTGCCTCCAAAACGAATTCATTGATAGTTGATGCTAGTGTAGTTTTATCGAGTTTTCCCCTTTCATAACCCACGATCGCTTCTTGAATCGCCTCCTTCAGCGGGTGATCTTGCATTCGAGCCATACTCAGCAATGGATCGGGTTGTACGTAATTGGTTTCCCACGGATGAAGTATTTCCCCTCGTAGGCTTAAGTAGTTCCTTTCCCGCCAGGAATAGAGACTGGCACTGAACGACGAGCACAGCCTGTAACGACCAAAATCTAGGATTCTAGGATTTTGGGGATCTTCAAGTAAACTGCTAGAAACCTGAACATTTACTCCATCAAAGATCATCTCTTGGCCATTGAAGCTAGTATCGGCTTTAATTCGTTCTAGCTCGGCATCGCTAAACTCAAGTTCTTCATCGTCCCTAGTTACCTTAAACACTCCATCTTTTTCAAAAAATTTAAAACGCACGGCTCCGCAGTTGCTAGCACTAATGCCGTATCGGCGCAAGGTGCTTTCTATTTCGAGCAACTGATGAGCCACGACTGGGCCTGGATCGGCTTGACCCCACTGAAACTTCGGACGGGTTTGAGCTCGACGTACCAAAAGTGTTGCCCTCCCATCCGGTTGATGACCGTGAAAAGTCGCTGTTATACCGAGATCCACAATAGCATAGGCTGGAATAGGTCGAATACTCGTTCCAGAATGTACAAGGGCTGAGTAAACCAATCGCTCAAATACAAGTTCCCAGACTGCTTCTTCTAAAGTCAGCAAACCATTAGAGTTAGGCAGAATCGGCTCCTCATCTGGAGGAACCCCACAGCCTTTGACATCAAAAATGACTGCCTTCCCATTGTTAGAGTCACCGCACATGACCGCCGCGCGACCATAGCGAGGCGGACGGTAGACTATCTTTTCCTCTTTTGTGATGGGAATTCGAGTATTGGTAATTTGTTGGGCGGACTGAGACTTTGATATATACGCAACTTGTTTTACGAGCCAGCGATCGACTGTCTCCCGGACACGAGCGTTGCCATGTGGATGGGTTGTGCCAGTGAACTCAACGAGCTGTTTTCCGAAATCATGGAAGAGCAAGTCGTAGTTAGCGCAAATAACTTGCGCTCCCTCAACAGCATTCATAAATTCTGGAGCCAATGGCTGCTCTCGAAACTGGGTCAGTGAATTTAAAACAGGGTCGCAGGCAAAACCCCACTGGGCAGATATAAGTTCTGAAAGAATTTCCGTCATTATCCTGTAAGGCTTACGTAACAGAAAATAAATTATTCCCTCTTACCCGAACTGGCAAAAAGTCACTCCCTCGATCCAAATAAACTCCCACTGAGTCAATCAAGGCGGTTGACCAAATTTTGTCTTATATTGATGATCGGCAAGCAAAACGTTTATCACCATCCGGTCAGAAGCGACAGCGACTTCTCTGGTGCTTCTCCTGTAGTGGTGCTGCAGTTTTATAAAGGTTAATCTACCTCATTTGAGCGGGCAAAGCACATCATTTTCAGTCAGCTAGCTCTATGGGACGCAGCAATTGTTTACTTATGTAAAAAAAAGTAGTTCTGTATAGAAATATAAATAAATATAAATAATACGTTTTTAACGAGCTTGATATGAGAAAAAAGTAACTAATACATCCAATTTTAATGGAGAGCGTAATAATGCTACAAGCTTTTCAAAGCAATACAAGAACGGTGCTAGCAACCTTTGACGATGCCCAACCGCTCGGCGCAGGTGATGAGGCTTTTGTAAAGGAAGTTCACGCACTCCTTGCCAAGCATGGCAACCTTCACCGATTTGGCTTGACGCTGCTCCACGAGCATTTTGCTTTAGAAGATGATGAGGTCTTGCTGGAAACAAACGACCCCGAAGCGCGATCGCTATCTATGGAGGTGGTCAAGCGATCGGAATTAGCCGAGGTTGATTTTAAGGCAACAAGCTGGAATTTTTCCACGATGACCGATGACTCAACATCCTTTGAATCCATGACAGCCTGCGCTCAGGACAAATGCAAAGCTCCTGTTGTGATGACAGCCTGCGCTCAGGACAAATGCAAAGCTCCTGTTGTGATGACAGCCTGTGCTCAGGACAAATGCAAAGCTCCTGTCGTGATGACAGCTTGCGCTCAGGACAAATGCAAAGCTCCTGTCGTGATGACAGCCTGCGCTCAGGACAAATGCAAAGCTCCTGTCGTGATGACAGCCTGCGTTCAGGACAAGTGTAAGTAGAGAAATCTGGCGCTGCTGATTTACGGTATGAAAGGCTAAATATGCAAGTCATAGAAACCAGTATCCACAAAGCTTCTGGATTTTAAACTGATTTTTTTCATACCCTGATTAAGCAACGCCATTTTTTTCATACCCTGATTAAGCAACGCCAGAAATCTCAGGGGAGGCGGTCGTTAGTGGTGTAGAAGTAGGCTAAGAAACAATCGCTCCCTTCTCAAGAGTTCAGGAGCGAGGGCGCTACCTATTTAGAACTCTTCCGCCGCCTCCGGGTACAGAAAATTGCGGATTGAGGTGTCCGAGCGCAACATGATTCAACGACGCCCCATCTTCTAGAAGGAGTGAAGCTATAAAAACAATAGAGACGATAGCTCTCATCCTGTTGGGGAGAAACAACCCAACACTTTTGGATTCCATGAGCTGATTTTATAAAGACAGCTAAGGCCGGATTGTTTTGCGGACAATCATCTTTCTTTTTTAAACCTACTCCAATATGCAGCAAACGCTTACAACTGCCAGCTCGAATGTATCCGATTGGGACATGACCCCCTACTTCGAGACGTTCGACGGAACAGAATATCGAACATTTCGCAACCAACTCACATCAGCTATATTAGATTTGCAAAAAAATGTTTCTCAATTAATTTCCGAGAGTCAAGTATTCAATCTAGATCGCTGGGCAGACATTCTCACTGAAATCGAGGAAATCGGCTCGCAAGCAGATCATCTTAATTCCTACCTGATCTGTATGGAGACGGCGAACTCTAGGAATGAGGCGGTAAAGCACGAGATATCCGCGATGTCAGTGACTCGCGTCTGTGTAAACAAAATTTTAGCAGCGGTTCGCATGGCATTGTGCGATTTGCCTGACGGTCTGCTTGAACAGCTACTCGCCCATCCAAAACTGAGAGGAACCCAGTATTTTTTGGAATGCTTCCGCCAAAGCGGTCGCTGGAGTATGTCGCCAGAATTGGAAGCACTGGCGGCTGAACTGGAGATTGCCGGACTGAGCGCTTGGGAACGTCTTTACAACAGCTTCACCTGTAAGCTGGAATTTGAGCTAGAGCTACCTACTCAGAACACCAAGCGATTACCAGTAGCAATGGCTCAGAGTTTCTTGGAAGACCCTGATTCGATCGTTCGTCAAGCTACTTTCAAAGCAACCAGCGCTGTTTGGGAGTCATCTGCTGAGGTTATGGCTGCTTGCCTGAATGCGATCTCCGGTACGAGGCTCGCTCTGTACAAACAACGAGGAATTCCTGATTTTTTAGAGCCAGCTCTGTTTGATGCAGGCATTACAAAGCAGACGCTCGAAACCATGCTTGATGTGGTGCGGGATAGGCGGGAAGTTCTTCAAAACTTCTTGCACTGCAAGGCAGAAATTCTGGGAGGCGAGTGCTTCGGTTTTCAAGATGTTCAGGCATCCTTGCCGTTTCAAGACAACGAGCGGATTTCTTGGGATGATGCTTGTCAATCTGTCTTGGAAACTTTTTATAACTATTACCCTAATATGGGAGATTTCGCGGCAATGGCTGTAAGAAAACGATGGATTGATTACCAGCCGCGTCCGGGGAAACTGCCAGGAAGTTTTTGTTCGACCTCAACTTTAATCCGCGAGTCGCGCATTTGCTTGACCTACAATGGTACGCTCAGCGATCGCTCTATTCTAGCTCACGAGTTAGGTCACGCTTTTCATGCTTGGCTGATGCGCGAACTGCGGCCTTGGTCGCGGCGCTATCCCATGACACTCGCTGAAACTGCCTCTATCTTTGCCGAACAGCTAGCGGCAGATCGGTTTGTAGAAAATGCCAGTTCTTCAGGGAAACAACAAGCTGTGCTGCTGAATAAGCGCCTAAGTGATGCCTCACTTTTTTTGCTCAATATCCCGATGCGCTTTGACTTTGAGAAGGCAGTCTATGAGGAGCGACCGTCGGGCGAACTTTCCATCAGTCGCTTCAAAGAACTGATGTTAGAAGCTCAGAAATTTTACTTCGGAGGCAGTCTTGATGAAAACTGGCTTGACCCTTGGTACTGGGCCTCGAAGTCACATTTTTATAGCTCTAGAATCAGCTTCTATAACTTCCCCTATACATTCGGTTATTTGTTTAGTCAAGGTCTTTTTGCCAGATTCAAACAAGAGGGGTCAGCGTTTCTTTCTGGCTATGAAACTTTTTTGCGGACATCTGGCAGTGACACTGTGGAGAACTGTGCTTGGCAATACCTCGGCATCGATCTAAAAGCTCCTGATTTCTGGAATGCTACTATTGATGCGATCGCAGAAGATGTCAATAATTTCAAAAGCGCGATCGCTATTGCCTCTCAATACAGTCAAGTGACTGATTCTGCGCCAGCTTAACAAATTTTTATCGTTTAATATCGATATCACTATGCCCTAAATTTCAATGTCGTTATTTTCTATAAACCCAAGGATGAAAAATAAAATCAAAGAATCTGAATTGTCTTATCGAGGTATTCGCGCGTCGATCTACGATGCGATGATCGCACAAAATAATATTGGCGATCTGGAGTTTTTCCGAAATGCGATCGCAGCTAATGGGGAGCCAGCGCTAGAAATTGGCTGTGGTACAGGTCGCTTGCTAGTTGAATTTGTCGCTGCGGGATTAGATGTTGAAGGATTGGATATATCGCCAGAGATGCTGGATATCTGCCGTCTAAAGGCAGAGGAAAGAGGCTGCCAGGTGACCTTACACCAACAAAAGATGCAGCTTTTTAGATCAAAGCGTCGTTACCGCACTATCTACATTCCCATTAGCACCTTTGGGTTAATAGCTGAAGTCGATGAGGCAAAAAAGGCTCTTCGCCGCTTTTTCGAGCATCTAGAGCCTCAAGGTAAGGTCTATATTCCCCTACATTTACCTTCTCCGGAAGATATAGCCGTTGATGTTGCCGTATCTGACCACTGGCAGTTTCGACGCGAGTATACCAGATCGGAAGATGGTGCGGTATTTCGTTGCTGGGAGCGTCCGAAATACGACTTGGAAAACCAACTCAGACACTCAGAATTCCGCTATGAGAAACTGGACGCTGGAGAAATTGTCTCTGTCGAGAATTACGCAATGTCCTTCCGCTGGTATACCCAAGAGCAGTTCAAAACTATGTTGCAAGCTGCTGGTTTCTCAGAAATTTTAGCGGTTCGCAGCTATACTCTTGAGCCAGCAACGGATAAAGATTTATCTTTCGCTTTTATTGGAACACGGCATTAGAACTAGCTGAAAATATCTGTTGCCCTAGTTACCCACACGCATTTTAGATAGTACACACTCAGTATTTGCTATGCAAGATACTACACTAATCATCAAGTCTTTCCTTCGCCCACAATGTATTGAACACCTACTGCAAAGCATCGCCCAATTCTATCCCTATCTACCCATTATTATTGCTGATGACAGCGAGCCGGCAACACAAGAGAGAATTGCAGAACTAGCGCTCGCTTGTGCTGGCGACAGGTTGACGTTCCTGAAATTGCCTTTCGATGTCGGGCTTTCTGCCGGGAGAAATCGTCTTGTTGATGCTGCACAGACACCGTATGTGATTTTGTTCGATGACGATTTCGTGTTGACAAACGAGACAATACTTGACGTACTTGTAGAACACGTACGTGCAGATAAGTACGATTTGGTGGGAGGAAGTTGGATTCTTCCTGACGGTCAAATTGAGCATTTTGAGGGTTACATGGAGCTAAAGTCTGGCATCTTACGACTTTCGCCACTAGAACAGTATAAACGTCACCAAGGAGCCGACATTGTGCTGAACTTTTTCGCCGCTAAGACAGATATGTTAAAGGCTATACGTTGGGACGATAATCTCAAACAGTCTGAGCATTTCGACTTTTTCCTCCAATGTCAACAACGCCGCGTGCGTGTGGGTTATGAGCCAACCGTTAAGATCCTGCACGATAAACAAATGCCGGAAGAGTACAAAGAATTTCGGATGCGGTTCATCCACGATCGGCAACTGATGTTTAAGAAGTGGGGGATTACGGAGATTCAAGGTTGGCCGCAACCTAAGAAAGATGAAGATGGCGAACCGGAAAAAATCAGGATTTAACTTTAGGGTGAACGAGTATATATCAAGTAATAAATTTTTGAAAAAACTATGTATTTACTGGAAAATATTAAACGGGTAGAACACATTACTTTAGAAGCGTTTAATCGAGACTTTGTGGAGTGTCGCCAACCCGTCATTATTGAGGGATTATTCCGCAATACACCGCTCGAACAGTTGTCCAATCTTGAAGTGGCTCGTTCTAAGTTGGGGTCAATGCAATTGACGCTGGGAGAGGAATTTGGCACGACAATGCTCAAAGAAATGGGTATCTTTCCATCCCTAGCTTCTGAGTCTGAAGACTCTTTTCAATCCTGTAACTTGGATGAATATCTCTCCTTTATAGCCCGAAATCCTCACACTAGAAAGATGGCTTCTGTCAATGAAGTTCCTTCGCTTCTGCGTCAAATATTACCATCACCTGTTTTGTGTATGGGGTCAAACTCTCGCGAACCACTGATGCGTTTATTTGTAGGCAATGCTGGAAACCGCGCTCATCTTCACTTTGATACGGATGGGCGAGATGTTTTACTTTGTCAAATTTTCGGGCGCAAACGGGTAGTGATTATTTCGGAGGAGCAAACGCCGAAACTTTCGCCTGTCAGGAATTTCAGCGGCGTTTTTTTGGAACACTTTTCTGTTAGCGACTTGAAACCTTTTCTTGATTATACTAATGCTCAAGAAGCCATCCTCCAACCCGGAGATGCTGTTTTTATTCCCAAAGCTAGCTGGCACTATATAGAGTACATTGATACAGGTATGTCAGTCGGCTTTCGATTTATCCATCAAGACAATCAATATCTTAGCTTCTTAGTTAAGAATATCTACCCAAATCTTTACTGGCAAGGTCTTGTTTCCCGATTTGCTGACGAGCAAACGGTGAGGGAGAAATATCTGGCTGACTTTATGAAAATTGCTGTGGCTCGCCTCTATCCCTATAAAACAGCCCAGGAGTGTTATGAAGCTGTCCATAGCGTAGTGCGAGAGACGTACCGAAATCTCTGTCTCAAAGGTGAAGAAAAACTCTATATGCTGTCAAATCTTGAAGAGTTTGAGAGTTCGCTGTTCTCGAAGCTTTCCTATTACCATCCCCAGGAAAACTTGTGGCTGACAGAAGACGCGCCCTTTAGCGCCAGAGAATTACAGATAGACCACCTAAAGGGTTTGCTAGAGAAAAGTCCCCAGCAAAAGCAGTGTTTTACATTGACGCTTAAGGAGTGTTTTGGCAAAGACAAAATAGAGGAGCTGAGTAAAGAAGAGGCAAGCGCCCTGAGTTCAGCTCTCAAGTTACTGTGAAATTTTTGAAGATAGCAGGTAAATGTCAAAGTCCAGCCATTTCCCTAATTAAAAATATCTCGCAACCATGCCTTCAAAACGCTAATAGTTGAAGGCTCCCCAGACGTTCCAATCAAGAGACAGGGAATTTGGCTGGCCTCTTTTTTTGAAGCGGTCGCAACTTCAATCTTTCCTTGTAATAGGGGAATATCTCGTAGGGGGACAGGGTGGGGTCGGCAGATATCGAGAATATCTGCATGGGTCGAATTCCTACCTCGCTGTGCTAAATCTTCAGTTTCCGCCCACACGGGTAAATAATACCAGTAGGGTTCATCACCTGCTGCGGGAGTCCAAACGCGAAGACCGTATTGGTGTAAAAGGGGCAGTGCTTGCGCTACGAAGGCACGTCTAGTTTCAACCAAGGTGTCAGCGAGATGTAGTGCTTCGGGGAGATGGGGAAGAGCGTATTGAGATAGAGCAATTGGCAGGTGCGGTAAGGAGCGAGAACGCTGATTGGGAGACCAGCGATCGATAATTTCAGCAATAGCCTCAATGTTTGCGAAAGCCGCGCCACCTTCACCGATGGATACTGGTTTGCGATCGCCAAAGGAAGTAATAACTACATCGCTCTCGGAACCAATCTCTCGCCCTCTTGCTTTTAGCCGCCACGCCTGAGCTGCATCTTCAATAATAGGTATTTGTGTTCCCACAAGATGGCGAAGGGCTGCAATATCGCAAGGCAATCCCCATTGGTGGATAGCAATAATCGTTTTGACTTTTTTGGATAGGGCGCAGGCAATACGCTCGGGGGTCAGCACGAGGTCATCGCCTACGGTTACTAGAAGCGGTACGGCACCGAAACGCAGGATTGCTTCGGGGACTAGGTAACAGCAGTTATCTGGAATGAGAATACGATCGCCACGCTGAATGCCAAGATAGTGCAGGGCTAGCTCTATTGCCGCCGCACCACTGTTAACCAGCGCACCAGTCGTTTTTCCGTAAAATTTTGCAAGCCCTTGTGTTAGCGCTATACGGCCTAACAATTTAGAAGTCATAAACAAATTGGCTGAAACTGTTATTGCTGAATTTTAGCCCTCTTGTGTCTCGCACGCTGCTTAATTCTTACTGGCACACCATTGGCGCTACGCTCGTTCACGCTCTCTTGCGATATTCCTCGCTCACCCTCGCTTGAGTCGTAAAGGAGCTGGGATCTGTTAATCTCTATCCACTAGCCTCAATCTATCTTATGTTTTTTTAGGTGGAGCTACTTATCTGAAAATTTATGAAGTTAATCCTCATAACTAATCGCTCTTTCCAGAGAAGCTTGCGTCCCGGACTATCTTAATAACTAATCGCTCTTTCCAGAGGAGATTGTAACTGGAGTTCTAAGGGTCGGTCGGAGCGAATTTCTAAACCGGGTAACTCGTGTTTGACTAACATTTTTTCGCCTGTTTCAGCAGTTGCCAACGGCCAGAGTACCCAGCGGCTGCCAGGGGAAAGAGTGCTTAAACTTGCAGAGTTTTGAGTCAGCCAAATTATCGGCAGTTTCGACCGATTATCGATCGCATCTTCTCCAGCATTAACTGCCGCTAAAGTTTCCAAAACTACCCTGTTCCCCGAGACGAGTCCAGTCCCGGCAGTCCAAAGTTTGACGTTTAACAGGCGCTTGCTAGCATAGAAGTACAGGGATGCAGCTACAGTTACGGCTCGTTCAAATTCTTCTGGTTGCCACACCGCAGCGCTGTCGAGAGCAATAATAATTTCTTGACCGCCGGCTGCAACTTCTAATTCTCTCACTCGCAGTTCTCCGTAGCGGGCGCTGGTGCGCCAGTGAATCAGGCGGGTGGGGTCTCCGTGGCGGTAAGGTCTAAGGTTGCGGGTGAGGCCTTCGGTAGCAGCTTGCGATCGACTGCGATTGTAAAATTGCGGGCTGTCTTCTTGACCGATGCGATCGATCAAAGGGCAAGTGCTCAACGGCAAAACCTGCGGATAGACAATTGCCACCGCTTTGACTGGGCGGCTGCGCCGGCACCAAAACAACCCTAAAGGCGCCGCCGTCCTCAAGTTTACCTCTTGCCACCGATAGACGCCCCGCTGCCGGACCTCTAGATAGTATGTATCCCTGTATATACTGTTAGGGTCTATGACTTCGATCGGGCGGACGATTGGTTCTCCCAGTACAAACGGCAAGATGTCTACCACTTGCAACAAAGTCTTAGGTTCGCTGGCGCGATTTTCGATTTCTAGTTCGACGGTGATTCGATCGCCCGCACTCACCGGTTCGATCGGGCGGCGGCGGACTTCCAAGGAACGGAGCGATTTTCCCGGCAAAACCGCCGCTACTCCCAACAACGCCAAACCCCCACCGCTAAGCGCGTACAGCCACCCAGACATTGTATTGGTCGCAGACCCAAAAAAGAAAACCGTCATCCCCAAGAGCAGCCAACCCGCGTAGGCGGGGCTAACAGCGCGATTTTCGAGCCAGTCGGCAATTTTGTGACCGATGTTCATAGGAGTTGCAATTGTTAATTACTCGATCGCCCCATCAAGCCTAATTGTAAAATATTCTCAGCATTTAGCACCGAATTAGCTGCGAGCCATTAGATTAGAAATCGGGCATTTTTTCGCAATAAATCACATTGACCCCGCCCAAAAACGGATACAAGCCCCCGACACTCAGTCAGGGTTGCTCCCCAAATTTTAGACTCTAGTTCCTGCTCCCAGATTAATCTGTGGAGTAAATCTAAAATCTAAAATCTAAAATCTAAAATCTAAAATAGACTGACTGGAGACCAAAAAATGAACCCATTAAACAATCCTACACCCGTTCAACCAGAGGCTCAAGCCCGCCGACGAACACCGCCGCCACCGCCGCCCTTGGCTGTAACACCCGCGCCTCCTGCACCCGCGCCTCCTGCACCCGCTCCTGCCCAGCAGCGGCCTGTCGAGACACCCGTCAGCACGATCGAACAAATGGTCAGAGATGCCCATAGCGCAGGAGCTTCCGACATTCACATTCGAGTCGGCCAAGTACCTCGATTTCGGATTCGTGGCGTGATGCAAGTAGCAACCACCCACCCCAAAGTAACGCCAGAAATTTTTGAACATTACCTAGCCGAAATTCTCACCCCCGAACAGCGAAAACAGTTTGCAGCTACCAAGGAATTAGATGCCGCAATTTTTTACCCGGGCTTCGTGCGGTGTCGGCTAAACTGTTTTGATTCCCTCAGCGGCGGTGCCATAGTATTGCGGTTGATCAGTTTGGAAATACCGACTATCGATTCCTTGAGGTTGCCAGAAGTTCTCAAAAATATCATTTTGCGGTCGCAGGGATTAATATTAGTTACAGGGCCTACCGGTTCGGGGAAATCGACAACCGTAGCTGCGATGATCGACCATCTCAACCAGATGGAACAGAAGCACGTAGTTACAATTGAAGACCCGATCGAATTCATTCACCCCTCTAAAAAATGCTTGGTCAGCCAGCGTGAAGTCGGCTTGCATACCCACGAGTTTCAACAGGCTTTGCGGGCAGTTTTGCGGGAAGATCCGGATGTAATTCTGATTGGGGAAATGCGCGATCGCGTTACCATCAATACAGCGTTGCAAGCAGCTCAAACTGGTCACTTAGTATTGGGAACTCTCCACACTCGCAGCGCGATTAACGCTCTCAATCGATTGTTGAACCTCTACCCGCCCGAAGAACAGCAGGCGATGCGGATTCAAATTTGCGATTCTTTAGTAGCAGTAGTTGCCCAACTTTTGTTGCCAACTGTTGACAACCGCCGCGTCGCAGTTCACGATATTTTAGTGAACACGCCAGCCATGCAGGAATACTTGATGAAAGGTGCTGATGATGAAGCTTTCCGGTTGATGGAACATGATACTTACGAAGGAATGCAGATTATCAACCAGGGTCTTTACAAACTGGTGCTCGAAGGCAGAGTGACGATCGAAGAAGCGGCCAAAACTTCTCCCGAAGCCAGCGATTTAGACCGTCGCTTGCGAACAGGAGGCTACGATGTTGGGGACGCTCGTGGCTTTGAAGGCAGCAAAAAAGAACGCATTGTTCGCGCCTAGTAGCAGCACACATACAGGGGTAGCCACAGCAGGACTACCCCACCCATCAAATCACAAGATTTTCAGCAGACGGAAATATTTGATGAGGGCTTTTGTGCGTATTTTTACTTAAAATTCAACTATATTTGGTAACAAAAAATACATTTTAATTAAAGAGTAAAATGCTAGAATCAATATCGAGTGTATTGTTAAGTTTTTTAAACGTAGACCCTACTTTACATAAACTTTAAAATTGCGTGAAAACTCGCAGGTGATTGCAAAGAAATAGTAAAGATATGTTCGGAGTATTGCCAACACTCAGCAATTTAAGTATATAGTTGTAGTGACAAATTTTGGAGATAGAAGGTTCCGACTTTGCCGATCTCAAAAATAAGTCGGTTAAAAAAGCGCTTAATAAAACTACAAGTAGGCTTAATACAAGCAATTAGTAGCAGAGCCGATCGCGTGTTTTTTCCATTAAGTGGCTTTCAGTCTAAAAAATCTTAAAACTAAGCAGAGTTTGAAAGATTCTGTCCCTCGAAAATCTGTTTAACAACTCGCTTATCACTAACCGTATTTCTACAATTTAAAGGAGCCAAAAAAGTGAAGAGTGCATTTAACCCCTCAGAAGTGTTTGAAGCTGCCAGCAAAGCAGAAATCATCGATTGCATCCAGCAGCTAGTTCCCCCAGGTTCCCCGGAACCGCAAAATCCGGAAATCCTAGCGGCCTTACAAACTCTCACCGCACAGCTAATCTGGGCCTATCAAGCCGACGGACAATTAGAAAGCGAACCTTTTAGCGACGTGCGCGATCGTACAATTCACCTATACGCATCCGCCTGCAGCAGCAAAATCAAAGGAAAAACCATCCTCATCACTGGTGGAGAAGGATGCGTGGGTCGTTTCTTAATCGCAAAACTCCTCGAATTAGGCGCAACTAAAATCATTTCCGCAGACAACGCCCGATGTCAAAACCCCAAAGAAAATCTCCCGGTTTTTAACAGAGAAGGTGCTGTAACTTTCTATGCCGCCGACATTCGCAACTTCGAGGCGCTAAAACACATATTTGAGGTAGAAAAACCAGAAATTGTTTTTCACCTAGCAGCCCAACGCCAACCCGGACTCGCTGAAATCAAAATCCGAGAAACAGTTACAACCAGCCTGTTAGGATGTAAACACATCATCCAACTCTGCGAAGAATACGGCATAGAACACTGCATCTTCTCTTCCACAGGCAAAACATCTCGATATTTTACAACTGAAGTTTACGCGGCCTCCAAAAAGTTTGCCGAATGGCAATTTGCCAAAGCAGCTCAAGAAGGAGATGTCACCTATGGGATGGTTCGCTTTACTCATATGTTGGAAAATAGCTTGTTCTGCGAGCAAATGTCCAAAAAAGTACAGCAAGGTAAAACTGTCAACGTTCACGCTCCCCACCGCTACGTAACCGCTCAAAATCTTGTCGAAGCTGTACATTTATTACTGAATTCGCTGGTTGTATCCGTTCCCGGAAAACTGAAATTTGTCGCCGTGAGTAATCTCGGGTGGCCGACAGAAACCTTGGAAGTAGCTCTTTATAAAATTCTTGAATCAGGCAAAAACCTGCCGATTTATTTTCAAGGACTTTTGCCGGGATATGAAGAACCGTTTTTCCTTGGACAGTTTGACTGGAAAAAGCCTACAGACATTCACCTCCTAATTAATGTTTTGGAAGATCCTTTTAGAAGTGTTGATGATACTGGTGACATGGTGAGTGTAGAATTAGCTCCTTTTTCTTTGCGCGTGTTAGATAAACAAGTGTCGAAACTGGAAAGCTTAATCGGCGATGCAGATTTCCCGGAGGTGGAAATCAAGCACGCTCTTGTCGCAGCGGAAAAAGAAGTGATTGCTTCCTCTTTTGCGTGGAGTTCCCCCGAAGACTTGTTGAAGATTTTGCAGTGGGGGATCAATCCGAAGAAATTGCAAGGTTATGGAACGGAAATCGCTGACTACAGCGAAATTATCGAACTCCTCCTGCAAGGAATTTGCGGGCGGCTTAACCAAGAAGTCTTACACAGTGCGGGAGTTACTGCAGATGAGTTTGATGACTTAGTTGAGAGTCTTTCAACGCTGGATTTGATTCAAGCAGAAGTGGGATATTTGCGATCGGTGTCGAGATATCTCAGAGAATTTGCACCCCCCGCACAGTTCAACACCAAAAAATCTGAACCTTTTGCTATCCCCGATGCAGCGTAGCTTGAACATAGTTTTGAGTTGGGAGATTGCTTCCTGACTGGCCACCCACAGGGGGTAAATGAGTTATATCAATTCCGGTTGCACGAGCGAAATGATTGTTGACTGTTGACTCAAGATCTAAAAACTGAATGGTTGAGTGTTAACTGTTGACTCCATTTTATTATTCCGATGCAACCGGATTGGATGTTAAACATCGACTAAGTGTTTAGTTGATTAAAAATATAACACCCAGAAACCAGGTTTCTAAAAGAAACCTGGTTTCTCCAGTCTGGCCTTGTTTGAGGTTTAATTAAATTGAGTGACTTAACATTGTCAGAATAGACATGATATGATATTAGTTGCGATCGCACAACCGCAATGAAATTAATTGGTAGTAATGACGCTATTCCTAGTAATTTTAGGAGGACTTAAGTCGTCGCAACTAATGTGAAAATGATGATTTTTTGCGTGCATGATATAATGATACTTTAGAGAGCGTGGCGTCGTGAGTTAACAAAGGTGCAATAAGATTAAATAAACTCAATGAACGGAAAAAATAAAATAAAATTAAGGTACTAGAATTGTGGAAATTAATCAGCTACTGTTTCTATTGATTGATGTTGTGCTATTGACGATCGCCCTAATCCTGCTAATTCCCGTTGCAGTTCTATTCCTAGAATGCAGTGCAGCTTTCTTGTCGGGCTTCGGTGAAACAGCAAAAAGTAAAGAACCCCGCCCCAAAATAGCAGTTTTAATTCCCGCCTACAATGAAGCAGCAGGAATTGCCGCCACCATCTCCACCATTCTGCCGCAGCTAACACCTCAAGACCGCCTGTTAGTCATTGCTGACAACTGCACGGATGCTACGGCAGAAATCGCCCGCAACTACGGTGCAACGGCGATCGAGCGCCACGACACAGAACGCAAGGGGAAGGGATACGCCCTGGATTTCGGCTTGCAGTCGATCGCCTCAGACCCCCCAGAAGTAGTCATTATGGTTGATGCAGACTGCATCTGTGAGCCAGATTCCATAGAAACATTAGCCCGCGTTGCAATGGCAAAACAAAGACCGGTGCAGGCCACATATTTAATGGAACAACCGCCAGATCCTACCCCAAAAGATTCCATTTCAGCCTTAGCATTTCTCGTGAAAAACCTCGTCCGCCCCAGCGGATTAAAACAGCTAGGATTCCCGTCATTGCTAACAGGTACGGGCATGGCTTTTCCCTGGTTAATCATTCGAGATGTTCCTTTAGCTAGCAGCAATATCGTGGAAGATATGCAAATGAGTTTGGATCTGGCGATCGCCGGACATCCAACCGTATTCTGCCCCGAAGCCCGAGTCACAGGGTGTTTGCCGCAGCAGCAGGAAGCAGCTAAAAGTCAAAGAACCAGATGGGAACACGGACACATCCAGACACTGCTAACTCAGACTCCCAGGCTGGCGACAGCTTCGATCGAGCAACAGCGTTTTGACTTAATGGCGATCGCCCTCGACTTATCCGTCCCTCCCCTTTCGCTGTTAGTCGCTATCTGGCTAGCAGCTTTTGCAGCCTCATTACTAGCAGCAACCCTCGGAATATCTCCAATTCCGGCCGTCTTGTTAGGACTACAAGGATTGCTAATTTTAATTTCAATTGTCGGCGCTTGGGCTAAATTTGGGCGTGCCGACATTTCCGGTTCCACTTTGTTATCCGTACCTTTTTACATACTCTGGAAAATCCCTTTGTATCTGGGTTTTCTGCTCAAACGCCAAACCAAATGGGTGCGAACAGAACGCGATGTTTAATATTTAGATTGAGATTGTTTAACCGCAGATATCTGCGGTTAAAAAACATTATATAAAAACTCAATAAAAGCTCACCGCTGCACCGGAATTTCGATCGCAAACTCAGTCCCTTCACCCGGTGCGGAAATGCACATTAGCTTCCCACCGTGTTTCTCTACCACAATCTGATAGCTGATACTCAACCCTAAACCGGTACCTTTCCCCACAGCTTTTGTAGTAAAGAAAGGGTCAAATATTCGCGATCGTACTTCCTCCATCATCCCCCGACCATTATCAGCAATATAAATTCTCACCAAGTTTTTGTCGCATACCTCAGTCCGAATCTTAATCTTTCGCTCAAAGATTGGAGATAAAGGATTTTCTAGTTTGGCAGTTGTCTCCGGCCGCCCAACTCCTAACTCCACTGCATCAATTGCATTGCTCAAAATATTCATAAACACCTGATTTAACCCAGAAGCATAACAATTTACCTCCGGCAGTTGACCGTACTCTTTAACTACCTCAATGCCATGTCCGACTGCATCCTTTTTCAACCTGTGCTGCAAAATTAGCAGAGTCGAATCAATCCCGGAGTGAACATCCACTGGTTTCATCTCGGCTTCATCCAGGCGTGAGAAATTCCGCAGGGACAGCACAATATTGCGAACGCGATCGACCCCAACCTGCATTGATTTTAGAATTTTGGGCAAATCTTCTTGAATAAAAGCGAGGTCAATATCTTCTGTTTTAGCAACAATCTCAGGATTAGCATTCGGGTAAGACTCCTGGTAAAGATCAATCAATCCCAGCAAATCCGAGCTATAATCGTTAGCATGGAGAACATTGCCATAAATGAAATTAATCGGATTATTAATTTCGTGAGCAACCCCCGCCACCAACTGCCCCAAAGAAGACATTTTTTCAGTTTGAATTAGTTGAGTCTGCGTCGAGCGTAATTCGGACAAAGTAACTTCCAATTGTGTCGCTTTTTCTCTCAATTGCCCCTCCGACTGTCGCAAAGCATCCTCCGCTAACTTGCGCGCGGTAATGTCCTGTATCGTCCCAAATAACTTAATCACCTTACCGCCATCAAAAATAGCTTGCGCCTTAACATAAATATATCTGACAGCTCCATCAGCGCGCAAAATTCTCATCTCATACTCGCAAGGATTTCCTAACCGACTAATCTGCTCTACTGCCTCTAACCACAACTGTAGGTCATCTGGATGAATTTGCTTCCTGTGTTCTAAAATAGTGGGTTCTGGTAGTTTAGGGTCAAGACCAAAAATTCGGAATACTTCCTCAGACCAAGTTAATTTATCCCCCTCCAAATCAAATTCCCAGTTGCCGAGGTGCGCCAGTTTTTGAGCTTCTTGCAGCTTAGCTTCTTTAGTTTTTAATTCCTGCGTGCGCTCTTCTACTCTCACCTCCAGCGTCCGCGAATAATCCTCCAACTGTTCCTTAGCCGCCGACAAATTAGCAACAAGTACGGCATTCTCCAGAGAGATAGCCGCTTGGGAAGAAAGCATTTTTAACACCTCCAATCTGGTTGGATAAAACGCTTCAAAAGTTAAATTATTTTCCAGATAAAGAATGCCTACGAGTTTGCTTTGATTCAGAATGGGAGTACAAAGCGCCGATTTCACTTGCCGTCTTTTAATATAGGGGTCATCTGTAAATAGACCTTCCCTAGCCGCCTGACTTAAAACCACATCAGAGTGCGTCCTTTCAACATAATTAATCACCGTTATTGGCAAAACCTCCGCTGGAGCAACTGTCGGACATTGCTCAACTGCAACATCCGAAGACTCCACCGATGCCGCTGCTTCAATCCGCAATTTTCCGTCCTTGGGCATCAGGAGAAAACCTTTTTGCGCCCCAGCATTCTCAATCGCCATTTTCATTAACTTTTCTAATAACTTGTCCAACACAATTTCACTAGCTAGCGCTTGAGATGCTTTAACAACAGTTGTCAAATCCAATAAACTGCTGTGACTGCTGCTCGTGCTATAATTAGTGCTAGTAATAGTTCGATCGGCGCTGGCTTTTCCCACCGATGCAGGCGGTAAAGAACTCGGATACTGTGACTCCAAATGTTTTACCTTAGCGGTTGCTCCCCAGTGAATATAGCCGTAGTAAGCATCTATCAGATAAGTCTGAGCTACTTTATTTCGACCGTTAGCTAGATAAAATTCTGCCGCCCGTTCGTTTGCTAGCGCTGCTTCGTGGATGTATTCATTATTCGAGGCTCCTTTCACCGCGCGATCGTAATACAGAGCAGCTTTTTCAGACTGTCCCAATACTCGCGCTTTCTCGGCCTCTACTAAGTCATATTTATGCTGATAATTTCCCGGAGAGTTCAAAGCCCAATGCTTCATTTTTTTCTGAAGCGAAGCAACTTTTTTTAAATGTTTTTTCTGTTCAATTTTTGAAGCTGTGGGATACAAAGCTAAGAGCGCTAGGGAATAGTAAAAATTGTGGATGGGAACATACATCGAAGACATCGCACCCTCAGAATAATTTGATGCTGTCGCGGCATTTTCCGCAGATTTAGCATAATCTTTAAATAAATAATTTAGCCATGATTTATATAAATATACTACAAATAATACCAGATTATTTTGACTCTCCCTTAAAGCTGGCAGCATAGTTTCTTCATTAAATTCTTCTCCCGTCAATAGGCAATTATTTGCTGTTTTACCTTGCAAGTTTAAGACAGCTTGCGCCCCAACTTTGGCTTGATAAATCATAATTTCATTTTGATAATTAAGCAACATTTGAATATATTGATTCTGCTTAGTTTCCACGGAGTCCAGAGGTTCGCCGCTCAAAAATATATAATTGCTATAAAAACTAGCACAATAACAAGCATTGCTGACATCTCCAGTTTCTAGTCCGCTCTGAATACCCTCAATTAAACCTGTAAAACTTGCTCGGCCACCCTCAGACCAGTGACGGATTAAACCATTAAAAATTAGTGAAATTTGAGAGTTGTGCAAGTTGGTGTGGAATCGTTCTAAAAGTGCCTGAGCCATTTGACCGTATCGGTATCCAGCATCCATATCGCCTAACACCCCACACTGGAGCAAACCATAGTTTGCATATCCGAAACTAGATAGCGGCGCATTCCCGTATTTAAGAGAAAGTGTAACCATTTTCAAGACTATCAATGGGAACATATCGGGTGCTGCTACAAAAGTAGCCGGACTCATGTTCATTAAAATCCGTAGAACTGCAATTTTATTAGGGTCAGCCATTGGTGGCAGTTCCAATAAATCCTCAATCTGCTTATTTCTTAAAGCTAGTTTTGTCAGAAATAGCTCCTTGAGTATCTTCAATTTTTGTGGGGTTCTTGGGATGTACACTCCCAGCATTTTTAAAGCTTCTATAGCTATATCTATCGAAGCTTGGGGTTGATTTTGATTAAAGTAAAAACTAACTTTTAGCTCGTAAACTTTGACTTTTTCTAGCAAATTTTTGGCGTGTAATATAATAATCTCTGATACCTGGAACGCTCGCTCAAAATCGGTATTTATATAAGACAATTCCAGCGCTTCGGTATGGAGTTCCACGATTAAATCGTAGTGACTCTGCCAAGCTCGATCGGGTAGAAGTTCTAAACCTGCATTAAAATATTTGAGCGCTGCTTGCGTGGCGGCAGAACTCTTAGCTTTCTTACCAGCTATCAGATTCAAGTTAGCTAGTTCATCTCGTTTGTCTTGATTTATGATGAATTCCACCCCGATATTGAGTTGGTTAACAATATCAAAGATATTTTCTGCTATTTCCGATGCCGTAGGGACGGTGCCCCCGTGCCCGCCCTTTTGCAGCAGGGAGCCGATTTTTAAGTGGGTTTGTTTTTTCTGGGAGTCAGGGATGAGAGAATAGGCGGCTTGCTGTACGTGATCGTGCAAAAACCTGTAATCAATTGAGCGTTGCGTAATTGCGGGATAATTTTGATTGTTTTGTGGGATGGGCGTCTCGCCCGTCGCGGGATGATTTTGATTGTTTTGTGGGATGGGCGTCTCACCCCTCCGCTGTGTTTTCACGATTTCTTCATCAACCAGGGGAATTTTGTAAGCATCGCTCATTGGCAGAATTAAACCAGCTTGCAGCGCATCCCATAAATAAGTCGCCGTTTCCGAGCCTGATTTTCCGCTAACAATTGCCAAATTTTCTAAACTAAAACGGTTCCCGATACAAGCAGCTAATTTTAATACTTGCTGCGTCTCCTCCGGCAATTGTTGAATATTTCGAGCCACTAATTCAACGACACTGTAATCTGCAAGGCCAGCGGCTTCAATTTCCATGATGTCCCACTGCCACGCACCAACAGAGAAATCAAAAGCTAACAGTTTTTCTGAATGAATAGTTGAGAGCAGTTGAGTTAGAAAAAAGGGATTTCCGCCACTTTTATCAAAAATTAACTGTGTCAAAGACTTTAACTTTTCGGTTTCATTACCCAAAGTATCCTGTACTAGCTCAGTGACGCTGCTCAACTCTAAACATGGGAGCATAATGTGATGCACCTGAGCACCACTCTGTTGAATTTTTTCGACAGTTTGAACTAAAGAATGAGTCGAATTGACTTCGTTATTTCGATAGGCTCCTATCAGTAAAAAATATCTGCTTTCCAAGTCTGTTACCAGTTCATGAATCAATTTTAAGGAAGCTAAATCTGCCCACTGCAAATCATCCAGAAATAGAACTAAGGGGTGTTCTGCTTGGGCAAACACCTTCAAGAATTCTTTGAACAATCGATTAAAGCGATTTTGAGATTCTGTCGGCCCCAATTGTGGAACAGCAGGCTGCGAACCAATTATTAGTTCGACAGAAGGGACAACATCAATAATAATTTGACCGTTTTGACCTAGCCGCGACAAGAGCTTTTCTTTCCAAATTGCCAACTCGTCTGAGCTTTTTGTTAATAACTGCTGCATCAATGACTCAAAGGCTTGAGTCAGGGAAGCATAAGGAATATCCCGCTTAAACTGGTCAAATTTACCAGCAATAAAATAACCCCGCTGCCTGACAATTGGTTTGTGGATTTCACTGACAACTGAGGTTTTACCGATGCCTGAGTAACCGCTTACCAACACCATCTCAGTTTTCCCAAAGCTGACTCGCTCGAATGATGCCATCAAATCAGCGACTTCTTGTGTGCGGCCGTAGAGTTTTTGGGGAATCAAAAATTGACCTGATTTGTCAAGTGTCCCTGGAATGAAATTTTCTATTTGGCCAGTAGTTTGTAGCTGAGTTAGACAATTTTCCAGGTCTGCTTTTACTCCAAAGGCACTTTGATATCTGTCTTCGGCATTTTTAGCTAATAGTTTCATGACAATGGATGAAACCATCTGCGGGACTTCATTGTTTAGTTGATGGGGAGGAACGGGCGTCACCGCAATGTGGCTGTGAATTAATTCTAATGGGTCGGTTGAGTTAAAAGGCAAATCTCCTGTCAGCATTTCATAAAAGGTGATGCCTAGAGAGTACAAGTCTGTTCGGTAGTCGAGGTCTCGGTTCATCCGACCGGTTTGCTCTGGGGATATATAGGCTAGAGTGCCTTCTAGCATGGTGGCATTGCTATTTTGGTGGACTTCTCTAGATAGGCGCGTTGCCATGCTAAAATCGGTGATTTTTACTTGTTGAAAATCTGGGGTAATGATAATATTTGAGGGTTTTATATCTTTATGAATTATCTGGTTTTGATGCACTTCTCCGAGAGTTTGAGCCACTTGAATAGCCAGCGGCAAAAACTTCTGAATTTTAATCCTTTTACCCGCTAGATGGTGTCTGAGAGATTGACCGCCACAATCTTCTAATATGAGGGCGAAACTGTTTTTATATTTTTCTAAGCTATAGGGTTGGACAATCCCTTCGACTTTGAGATTCGAGCTAATTTTGTATTCATGTCTCAAGCGGGTTATTTCTTCTATTGTGGGATATTCGGTATTGAGTGTTTTAACGATGACTGATGCTCGATCTGATTCCCTGACTGCGCGATAAATGATGGATTTCACACCAAGTTGAACAACTTCTGTTATTCTGTAACCGGGAATTGCATTCATGGGTTTTATTCTATCTATGACTAAATTTTGGGTAAACATTTTTCTTGATGTCGAGCGACTCTCGGACGGACGGTACTTAAGTATTTTTTAGGTAGCGGGTATTTTATAATACTTTAACTATGTTAAAATATCAGTAATTACTCAGGGATTTTTTAGATAGGGAGATGCCTAAACTTTGAAATGGCATGGAGGGGCGGACAGCAGAACATCTGGTTTGAGCTTTGACTTAATCATGTACGGTCTGACACCTCACCGAGTTGATTGCAATATTGTAACAAATTCTGTGATGCCGATCGCACGCATGAAAGACAAATCCTTATGAATTCAAGGTTTAGCTAACTTTTTGACCCTTGTTACCAAGAAAAAATTAGACGCCCGGGGCTGGAAAACTCTAAACTGCTTTCCAAATTGATCGAGCAAAATATGACGAAATTTTGCTGCGACACGCTGAAGAAATGGGATGCTTAGTCAGAGAAGAAACGGCGGTGGTTAAGGTAGATGTGGTGGGTGATCGCATTACGGCCCTGCACTTGCGATCGCCAGAACAAATAACCGCTTAATAAATCCTCAACATCTAAAAAACTGGTTTACTAAATGCTGTTACTGTCATCTATAAACTTGCAATTTGCTGTATGAGCGATCGGGAGCCTCTCAGTTTTGGTTTTATAGTACCAGCGTCCCCGCCCGCTTCGCTCTGCAACCTTCGCTGTGCGGGGACGCTCCGACGAATAAAAAAAATACTTTTTGCAAAACTTAGATGCTCTCTGAGCGACCTGGGGTATTTTTAGGTTAGACAAGGTATTATACCCCATCTGCGATATAATTATCAGTTAGCCAACACCAAAAGGAGACAAAGAGCATGAACGAGGCAACACTGCAATACTTCTTAGCAGATTACCCAAGAACATTGTTTCCCCTGGCTACTACTCGTATTCTTATTGAGAATCATGGGGACGCAATTCTTAAATATATCTATGAAAAAGTATTAAATGAATCAGAGAAAGAGTACTCATTTGTGCCTCAGCTTCCCTGTTATGCCTCTAAAACAGGTTTTCACCTTCGGCGAACAGTTAAATTAGATCCTGTGGCAGAATTGTTTATTTATGATCTGGTTTATAGAAATAGAACAAGTTTTCGCTCTGATTTTCGTGAGAATAGAAAAAGTTTTGGCTATAGATTTGAAGGTGGGCAACCCGTTGCTCAAACCAAGAGTTATGCAGAATTTAAGTCATGTATTGGAGAGGCAAAGAAATCTTATCGGTTTAGCGCCAAGTTTGACATAAGTTCGTATTTCAACTCAATTTATCATCATGATCTTATAGCTTGGTTTAGTGAAAAAAAGCCAAGTGAAGGAGGGCGAAGTTTAAAGGACACAGAAGACTTTGGGCAGTTTCTAAGGGAAATAAATGCTGGCAGATCAGTCGATTGTTTGCCGCAAGGACTGCATCCATGTAAGGTTATAGGTGCAGAGTTTTTAAAATTTGTTGACAATTCTATTAATATAAGAAGTCAACTGATGCTCCGTTTCATGGATGATTATTATCTCTTTGATAATGATGAGACTGTAATTAATTCAGATTTTGTTGTAATTCAGAGAATGTTGGGGGAAAAAGGTCTTTTTTTGAATTCTGCAAAAACAAAAATTGGTCAAGTAGACGAAATTAATATTGAAAAGCAAGTTGATGCTATTAAAGCAGGCTTATTGCAAGTTAGACGACATATTATTGAAGTTTCTGGTATAGAGTTTGAGCAGGATGAGGAAGAGGAAGAGTATGAGAACCTGAGTGATGAGGAAATCGCATATTTGCTAGATATTTTAAAAGATCCAGATATTCATGAAGAAGATGCTGAACTGGTTTTAGTTCTACTCCGAAATCATGGAAGTGATGTTCTAGAGCAAATGAGAAGTTTTCTAGAACGTTTCCCAAGCCTTAGCAAAACTTTTTATACCTACTGCGGATATTTAAATGATAAAACAGAGCTATCTAACCTGGTTCACGAATTTCTTAAGACCTCTAGAAATACAACAGAAAATCAATTATTTTGGCTTGCTAAAATGGCAGAAGATTATCTTATGAAGTCTCATAACTATGGTGACATAATTGACTTGTTATATAATCATCCTCACGCCACAAGCTTGACACAAGCAAAATTACTTGAGATCCCAGACCATCGGTTTGGATTACCTGAACTCAGGTCTGAACATCTTCGTGTTGGAAAGTCAGATTGGTTATCTTGGTCAGCAGCAGTAGGCTGTCGTAAAGAGACTGAAAGCCGTAGGAATTATATTTTGAAGTATTTCTCCAAAGCTAGCTCAATGAACAAGCTGATATCTGATTGCATTTCTGCACTCTAAATAATCCTGTATAACAATTCTCGTGCAACAGACTCACAAACGTCGCTGGTTATGAGTTCCAGGTATTAGTAGCCGCTGAATCGGAATGTTATTTCGCCAGCGCAACAAACACAAAAAATCTGAAGCTGGAAAATTCCAACTTCAGACTTTTACTAACTCCCCGGGTAGGATTTGAACCTACGACCAATCGGTTACACTTATCCCAACGTTTCCGAAGGGCGCGGACTATTTCATCATCCCTACAAATCATGTTTGTGATCTGTCGTCGGATGTCGGGCGCTATGAGATTTATTGGTTAGGCTCCTCATCTCTAGTCTCTGCACCTTTCCGGCTAATTGCGATCGTAACCGCTGCCTTTCGCCAGACTTGGCTCAAGATTGCCGCCACCCGAAGTGCTGCGGTTTCCTTGAATTCACCCGATTTTTCAGTATCCGTTACCGGATAGAGCTGCTATGTCACTAGGGCTTTTGGTTTATGCCAAAGGCTTGCATTCATTACAGCCGACCGCTCTGCCACTGAGCTACCGAGGATTGGGGGTTTTTGTTACCCACATTTACTAACAATAGCTGAACTTACTCGATTTGGCAAGGCCTTTGAGAAACTTTTTTTTAATCAGACAGCGAGCGGGTTTCAGCAGTTAATGCAGCCCCATTCTCAACTTGGCGAGGCGCTGCTGGGATTCTGGATCGAGGGAACTGGAGAGAAAGCGACTGGAATTTTGTTTGCGGGATTTGTGCCGACGCTCGCTGCGGCGGGCGGTGGATTCTACATCAGCCGCTAGTTGTTCGGCGGACATCCATTCGGCACCGTAGCCGACTACGGTCAATTGCTGCGCTCGGTCTGATGTGGCGACAATCATGCGGCCTTTGCCTTTGACCGATCGCAACTCATACCGCAAATTAGCACAAGATTTTTCAATATAAGTATCTGCTGTCTGACCGAAGTCAGTGTAGTGCACCGATAAATTTTTAGTAATAATTTCTTTAACGCTGGGAGTATCTCGATAGTGCGCGTCAAACACCAGCCTGGCCTCAAAATCTTGAACGGCGCTGTAGTTAACTAAAACCTCAATCAACTCGCGGCGAGCCGTTTCGAGTTCGTCGCGATCGCGCTTCTCTCGGAGTCGAGGCCAAAGCCCAATTATGTTATAGCCGTCTACAAGTAAAACTGCTTGTGATACATAGGGTGACATGGTTCAAGGCTGAAGAGATCCAGCACGTATAGGACATTATTTGCATTGTTCATCAAAGCTTTTGTTCAATAATATTACCTATTGATGTGTAATTGCTAGATTACATCGCAATAATTAAACCCCCCAGAGCCAGCTTTACCTGAGTTTTGGGGGGTTAGATTAACCTATAAATTTTCGGGCTTATTCGCCAGATTCCAGCGATACGGGCGATGGCTTACGCCCCGCTTCGCTACGTACAACTGTCGGCAGGGATATTTTCTCAACAGCCGGAGTACAACCGAGCCACTGCACGGACAACTCCGCAAACTGCTGCGGGGGGCCGCTCACGCAAAAACGAGTCGGTAGCGCAGTACCAGGATTCCGCAGCCCTAAAAGCTCCAATTCTCTGGCAGCAGCAGCCACCACCCGTACCGCAGGATCGATCAATGTCACCCCAGCAGGCAAAAGCGAGCGAAGCACAGGAGCCAACAGCGGATAATGAGTGCAGCCGTAAATCAGCGTATCGATGCGCTGCTGAATCAAAGGAGCCAAATATTCCCGAGCCACCTCACAAGTATAAGGGTCGTGAATCCGGTTTTGCTCCACCAGCGGCACAAAAGCCGGACAGCTAACCTGCCACACCAGGCAAGAATCGTCCATCTCCAAAATCGCATTTCGATAAGCATTGCTAGCAGCCGTAGCAGGAGTTGCGATGACCCCGATCCGCTTGCCTTGCTGCACCGCAGCCTGCGCCCCCGGCAGAATTACTCCCAGCACCGGAATATCAAATTCAGCCTGCACCATCTCCATCGCCAAAGCAGAACTGGTGTTGCAGGCCATAATCACCATTTTCACATCCTGTTCCACCAACCACGCCATAATTTCGCGGACAAACTCCACAATTTCCGACGGCGTGCGAGTGCCGTAAGGCAGCCTCGCCGTATCTCCAAAATAAAGTATCGATTCGTTGGGCAATTGTCGGTACAACTGGGTCAACACAGTCAAACCGCCCACGCCGCTGTCAAAAATACCGATTCTTTGTTGACTGTTGTCTGTTGTCTGTTGTCTGTTGTCTGTTGTCATTAGTTACCAATTCCCCATTACCAATTCCCAATTACCAATTACCAATTACCAATTCCCAATGCCCCATGCCCCATGCCCCATCCCCAATGCCCAATGCCCAATGCCCCATGCCCACTGCCCATTATCTTTGTTGAAGATAAAACAAAATGCCGCGAGCGATCGAAGCCGCCATTTGACTGCGGTAAGCTGGATCTGAAAGCCTAGCAGCATCCTCAGCACCCGTGACAAAACCCACCTCCAGCAAAACAGAAGGCATAGAAGTCTTTCTCAAAACATAAAATCTCGCCTGCCGCACCCGGCGGTCAGTCGCCCCCGTCCCCTCCAAAATACTGGCGTGAATCACCTTCGCCAAATCTTGGCCGTTATTGAAATAATAAGTCTCAATCCCGCTAATATCCGGCCGGCTCATATTAATCGCATTAGCGTGAATGCTGACAAACAAAGTAGCATTCACCCGTTCCGCCAAAGAAACTCTCGGTTCCAGGTCGATTTCGCTGTCGTCAGTCCGAGTCATCACCACCTGCACGCCCTGCTGTTCCAGCAGCCTCGCCACCTGAAACGAGATATCCAAAACAATTTCTTTCTCCTGAATGCCCTGAATCCCGACTGCCCCCGGATCGCGGCCGCCGTGACCAGGATCGATCGCGACTACGGCCCGGCGGTTAGAAGCTTGGGGCAAATCGTCGCTTCCCAAAGTCCTTCTCGGCAAAGGCGACAAATTGGGAGTTCGAGTCAAAGGTTGCTGCGCGCTAGCATTTGATCGCAACTGCAAAGACAGCAACTGCGGACTCGGCCTCGTCACCCTGCCTACCTCTACCCCCGATCGCGGCTGCACCCAAATCACCACAGTCTCCGCATCTTCTTGGCTGGCAGTAAACGATACAGGACTGTTGGCATCGAGCTGAGGAATTTGCCCCGTCAGAGAACTAGAGGCGATCCTGATCCAGTAAGCTCTCGACCCCTGGTCCCACCCGCTGGTATAGGAGACTTGGCGGTCAGTTCTCACCACGAGTTGCGTGCCATTACTGGCTAAATCAATTGACTGAACTCTCGCTAAATTTCCTTGAGCTTGTCTAGCCGGAGGATCTACAGTCAGGCGGCGGGAAACCGAGGGCTGTCTTACTACACTTCCAGGCAATAGCACAACCCCGCCTAAATTGCTCACAGACGCCCGCCACTGAGTATTAGGACTCTTCATCCGCAAAGTCACGCGGGTAACGGGCGGGTCTGTTGGCAGTTGCCGGACTTCAATCTTGTCAACCCCGTGCTTACCGTTAGTTTGAGGCTGTTGGCTGCTTAGGCCCGGATCTAAACTAGCTCCTTCAATATCGAGGGTGGCGATGTCCCCGGCCCGACTTTGTTGAAAATTAATTTGGGGGCTGCCGCCCGCAGTGCGGACTAAAAAACCGTCCGCCGTCACCTGAACGTTCTGAACTACAGTCGCCTCAGCCGACTGGGCTTGGGATGCTGAAGGTTCAACCGATAACCTTTCTCCCCCTGGCTCTGAAATCGGATTTTGAGTTTCTCCCCGCACCGGCGTTGGCAAATCCACTGTCCACTCGCTCGAAGAAATACCCCGGAATTTTACTTGCTGAGGGTCTATAGTAAACCCGTCTCTGATCTCGACGACAATTCTGGTCGTATCGTTGTCAAACTGCCCTACCCGCACCGATTCGATCGCCCCTGAGAGCGGTTTGCTGACCGAGGGACGACCCAGACTCGTCCCCGGCAAGTCGATTACCAACCGCATCGGGTTGAAAATCAGTTGAGCCTTGGGTTGTACTCCCCCTTCTGTTGTAATGTAAAGCCGGTTCTCTGAAGCATCAAACCGCCAAGATTGCAGTCTAGCTGCTTCGGCGGCTCCGGCGAGCAAAAATACACTTAAGAAACTCGGTAGTAGCCAGTGGAATTTCACGACAGTTTTTTCCTCGTTTGCGTTACTGCCAAAAGCTGGAAGGGCGCTGCTTGCCCTCAGAGGCTTTCAGCAGTTAGCCGCCAGCAGACCGGGGGCACGGGGGCCGTCAGTTGTTGGCTAAATTGACTTTTTATGCGTTAACAGGCTCCAAAATGCCAGATTCCGGCATTTTGGAACTTTCCCGTATACTTGGGGGCGATCGGTTATAAGCAGACTGAAAGATTGTTGGCACAAGGGAAAGTATTTATTTTTAGGAGCAAGAAACAAGGTGTTTCTTGAAGCTAGAAGGTACAAGTTAGAAGGTACAAGTTAGAAGGTATAATTTTACCGTTTTTTCAGGGAGGGGTTTCATAGCTCTTTAATGTTGGCGAAGCTCGTTATGGCAACGGTTATAATCCGCTTTACACTTGCGTTTTGTTCTAACTTTTCCTAAATTACCTCAATAACTTAACAACTTACCTCGCGAACAATCCGGATTTTCAAGATTTAGGTAACTTTTCAAGGTTGCCAAATGTTACTCCCAGACAAACTGACATATTCTTTGGGAAAAGCTTTTTTGCTAACACATTGACAGTTAAATACAACTACATATCGCCCCTGCTCTCTTTTTTTCTGAATTTTTTAATCAGGGATTTTCGGTGCTGCTTGAAACTTAGTGGGGCGATCGTGATCGCGCCCGCCAATTTGACACTATGATAGCTAGTCCATGTTTTCAGCAGTAACGGGAGAGTTTTGTGTGTTACTTGGGCCGGCAATGCTTTGTCATTTAGACTCTTTTTGAGTGCACGATCGACAGCCAGAGCATTGGTTGGTTGACCTGAGAAAAAGTTTTGACCGTAGATATAGTTATCGCAGTTGTAAAGTTTGTTGGACAGCAAGGACAATCGATCGGCTTCTGGGTAAAATCTGTGATTTGGTTTAATGACTTGCCTTTCGACTAACTGCATAACTTGGATGTGTACTACCAGTTAGAGAAGATACACTATCTTGGTGATTGTGTCAATCTCTGAGCTTCTAAAAAAAGGGGCCATCAATAACAGTAGATACATGACATCACAGAAAGACGGAGACTTACTTTCCTGCAGGAGTCGTCCACAGCAAACAAGTGGTTTAGGTTAGTTCAAGCCTCTAGATAGCGGCTGGGGAGTCAATCTTGAACCTCAAATCGACTGACTCTCAAGATAGGGAAGTTTTGTAATATAGCAACCGCCCTGACGGTGAGGACGTTCTTAATTTTTGAAACCTAAGCGGTTGATTGCGCCTTCACGCTTGACTTCTTTTTACCCGCTCCGCTTCGCTGCTATAGCCTTCAACATCTGCTATACCATACCACCGGTGCGATCGAGTTATAGCAAATTTATTTTTGAGCGGGATCGATACCTGGAAGTTATTTTTCCCCTTAGTAATCCACGGCCCCATGTCTAATCAACAGTGCTGCAATTGGTTCTCGCCCAGAGGTGCAAAATTCCGGCTCATCCAGTTCAAAATTGCTTGATTTACTTGTTCCGGACATTCATCCTGGGGACAGTGGCCCGCATTGTCTAATTCAACTAGCTCTACATAATTGGGATTGCATTCGACAAATTGGTGGGGTCGGGCGAACCGAGGGGGAATCATCCGGTCTTGTTTGCCCCAAATTAACAGCATGGGGATGTTTAAATTTCGCATCACAATCTTGACACTGGGGCAAAATTTTGAACTGCCTACAGCTTTAAATAAGGCGCAGAAGGCGCGGGCGGCTCCCCGATCGCCTGCTGGCCCTGCTAGAATTTCCACTAATTCGTCGGTAACAGCTTCGGGGTTGGAGTAGGCAAAGCCAACCCAGCGACGGACAAAGGAAGGCTTGCGGGCAAAATAAAACAAAGGCCTGAGTACGATCGGAGAAACAAACAAACTTTCAACAGCTTCGATCGCCGGAAGCAGCCATCCAGGCACCGCTTCGGCTCGCACAGAGGGGTCGGGGAGGCTAATCATCACCGTGCCGGCCACCATGTCCGGGTGAGCTGCCGCCACGGCCAGACAAATCAGCGAGCCGATCGAGTTTCCTGCCAATATTACTGGCTCTCTGATAAAAGTCAGCCAAAAATCATAAACTTGCTCAACCCACAAAGACACAGAGTAGTCGATAGGAGCTTTTTGGGAAGCGCCAAACCCTAACAAATCCAAGGCGTAAACGGTTTGGTTTTCGGCTAGTTGGGCGAGATTTTGTCGCCAGTGACCGATCGAAGCTCCAAACCCGTGCAGTAAAATAATCGGCGTTCCCGATGCGCGCGGGGCCATTGGTTCGGCAGCAGAATCTTGAAATTCCAGCGCGCCTTGATTTCGCCCCAAAGTCGGCCGCAAATAAGTGTAGCGAGTTTGCCAACCCCGCCACATCCAGTCTCGTTGAGTTCCCACCCGTTGGTGCCACAGCAGAGAATTTGTCAATTTTGCCTCAGCTCGCAACATAAATTTACACTTGCTTATACCTATTCTACAAGGCAAATCAGGCGACTTGGGGGACTTGCCAGACTGGGGGAGATGGGCTGCGAAAAGCGGTTGTACCTCATCCTTAAGCTTTTACCCTGAATTTTTGACGGTTTTGTCATCAATCGGGTAAGGGGGCGGGCGATCGTGTGTGAAGTTAAAATAAAACTCGGCAGAAATTCAGCCAGACTGAGTAGAATAGCAAGTATTGTAAGAATTCATTTACGATCGTCCAAATATTCCCCAAGGCTTTAGCGGAGGGGAGACAGGACGCGGTAGTACGTCCGGTAAGGGTAACACCTTGCAAAACAGTTCGATCGTCAATCGTGAAATATTGACCGATCAAACCTGTAACTATCAAGAAGCTTCGCTATTAAACTACTGCTTGTAAAACCATTCATGCCTGTGATTGAAAGAAGACAAAATCGCAACCTACCCCAGATCAACGAAAATATTCGATACCCCAAAATCCGGGTAATCGATACCGACGGCGCGCAACTAGGGATATTGACGCCTGCAGAAGCGCTGCGCCTGGCAGAAGAAAAAGAACTGGATCTTGTACTTGTCAGCGACAAAGCTGACCCGCCCGTATGCCGGGTAATGGACTATGGGAAGTACAAATTCGAGCAGGAAAAGAAAGCGCGAGAAGCAAAGCGGAAGCAGCACACTGCCGATGTTAAAGAAGTGAAGATGCGCTACAAAATTGAAGAACACGACTACCAAGTGCGCCTCAAACTAGCAGACCGCTTTATCAAATCTGGGGACAAAGTAAAAGCCACGATCATGTTCAGAGGTCGGGAAATCCAACACAGCAACCTAGCAGAGGACTTGCTTAAGCGCATGGCCACAGATTTGCAGGAAATCGCAGAAGTGCAGCAAGCCCCCAAAAAAGAAGGACGCAGTATGATGATGCTGCTGTCGCCGAAGAAAGTATAAATAGATAGTCATTAGTAAGCAGTCATCAGTCATCAACTGGTGACTGATAACTGATGACTTCCGAATTTAGTCAGGAATAAGCTACCACACAGGGAAATCAACGCTGCATGGAAAATTTTCAAATCAGCGGTTCGGCGGGAGTAAGACAAGGAGTGCTACGATCGCTCAACCTGCGATCGGAAGAAGTAGAGCGAACCGTACTGATGTTCCTCGTCTACACTCTAACCTCCGTCGGGCTGATCTGGCTGGAACTCAGCACAGTAGGTCTTTTTCTAGATGAATTTGGTGCAGACAAAATGCCCTGGATTTACATAGCCAGCGCGTTTATCGGTTCTGGCTTGGGATTTGTCTACTCGTGGCTGCAAAAAATCCTGCCGCTAAGGCGCACCGTAGTGGTTGTTCTGGCAATGATGTCGATACCGCTATTTTTGTTTCGATTCGGCATCGGCTACGAAAATACTAAGATAGCTGGCGTCAGCATCGCTTTTATTACTATTTTTTTGATGTGGCTGTGGGTAGAAGCTTGCTATGTCCTCAACGACCTTAATACTTCTATCACTTCCAACCAACTGTTTAATATTAGAGAAATCAAGCGCACCTATCCGCTAGTCAGTAGCGGCTATCTAGTCGCTGGAGTAGTCAGCGGATTTTCTCTGCCTGTTTTACTGTACGTAGTCGGACTCAAAAACGTTACCCTCATATCGGGGTTGATGGTGGCGACAGGCTCGGTGTTGCTCTACTACCTCACGGAAAAATACAGCCAAGCATTCCCGGAAACGGCTCACTGGACGGATGATGACGAAGAGGACGACCAAGAAGAATTTACCGCCCGCAAAGTTACAGGCCCGCTCCAAAAATACGCCGTACCTCTAGTCAGTTTCTTCATCCTGGCAGAAGTCGTCTACGTGCTGATAGATTTCCAATTCTATAGCCAGTTAGAATACCAAAACCCGGGGGACGGAGCTAGCTGGATCGCTAGTTTCCTGGGCATTTATGAAGGCATACAAGGCTTGTTTCAAGTGGCGACTCAGTGGTTCGCTTCGAGCCGGTTGGTGGAAAGAATCGGTGTATTCGTGACGGCGATGATTTTGCCGGCAGGCATCGCTATACTCGGGGTGCTGACCATAGGAGCATCTCTGGGCCAGCTAGTATCTGTGTTTATCGGGCTAATATTGCTGAGATTTTTAGACGAACTGCTTCACTACACGCTTTTGGAAACCGTTAGCCCGGTGTTATTTCAACCGATTCCCGACAATATTCGATCGGGAATTCAAACTCTGGTCAACGGTGTGGGCGAACCTTTGTCCTGCGGAGTTACAGGAGTCGGCATCCTGATTATGCTCTTCGTGACAGGCAAGATACTCCCCCAGCAAGATGAAGAGGTATTTCACGACCAGCAAAGCTTGATATTTATTGGCGCGATCGTCATATTGGCACTGTTGTGGGTGTTTGTCGTATGGTTGATCCGCTCTCAATACGTGGGTTTGTTGGTCAAAAGTGCCGAACGCGGACGCTTGGGCGTCACCGACGTTGACCTCAAAGCTCTTAAGCGCGCAGTGGTGGAAACTCTACAAAAGCCGGGGGGCGAAGATGAAAAGCGCTCTTGCATAGAACTCCTGACGCAAATTGACCCCAAAAATGTCGGAGAAGTTCTGGCTCCCATCCTGGATTCGCTGCCGCCAGTTTTGCAGCGCCAGAGCTTGGAAACGATGCTGCAACACCCGAACCCCGCATATTTAGAATCTGTCCGCGCACTCTCGCAGCAATCCTTGCCGCCGGAGGTGCTGGCCTTGGCTTTGCGCTACATCTGGCTGACGGAAGCTGAACCGAATATTGAGAGCTTGCGGCCTTACTTGCAGCCGACCGTCGATCCGGTGGTGCGGGGTACGGCGGCTGCTTTAATTATGAGAAGGGGCGATCGCCAGCAAAAGGCAGAGGCGACTAACACGCTGCGCCAAATGCTGACGCACAAGCAAGAGCGAGAACGGGTGATGGGGACGCGGGCTCTGGGAGAAGCTGATTATTTGCAAGGACTACGGCTGTACATCCCCAATCTGTTGCAAGATGAATCTCTGCGAGTGCGCTGCGCTCTGTTAGACGTGATTTCGTCTACTCATTCGGAAGAATATTATCCTTCGCTGCTGCGCGGACTCGGTTACAAATCGACTCGGGAAGCGGCTTTGCAGGCGATAGTCAAACTTCACAACGATGCTATTCCTTTGCTCGTGTATTTGGCTGAGGATATCCACAAGTCGGATTTGGTCAGGTTGCAAGCTTGGACGGCTCTCGGTCAAATTGGGACTGTGGAGGCGATCGACATTTTGGTCAGCAATTTGATGACGGCTTGGGGAACGACGAGGCGCAATATCCTCCGCATTCTGTTAAAAATGCCTTCGGAAGCGGGGATAGAAGGGGTTCTAGACCGCATCGGCCGTAGCGGCTTGGAAACTCTCATCGAACAGGAGTTGATGTTTATCGGTCAAATTTATGCAGGTCTGGTAGATTTGTCTGGGGTAACAAGCTACGGCAATTTCTCAGAGCGAGAAGCCAACAGCGCCCGGGAACCTGGGAACGATCCGGCTCAATTGTTGCAGCGTGCTCTGGCGGGGTTGGAAGCTGATGCTAGGGAGCGGTGTTTTTTGCTGATGAAGTTTCTTTATCCGCTGGACACGGTACAAGCGGCTGCTTTCAACATCGCTTCTGGCCAACCTTCTTTGGTTGCTAGGGGATTGGAAATTCTCGATAATACTGTGGATATAGTTAGGAAGCGATCGCTCATCAATTTGTTAGATCAACACTCGGAAAGAGAAAAATTGAGCAACCTCTCGGAATTGATGGTTTACAAACCTCTAGCCCCTAGCGATCGTTTGCGCCGCTTGCTAGAATTGCGCCACTTCCTTTCGGATTGGGCCTTGGCCTGCTGCTTTCACTTGGCGAGAGAAGCGCGCTGGAGCCTTACGGCTCAACAAACTCTTGTCTGTCTGCAACACCCGACGGGTTTTGTCCGCGAAGCAGTGTTAGCCTATTTGAAAATAGCCTCGCCGCGGGCTTTGGTCGAATTGTTGCCGAGGCTGCAAAATGACCCAGATAATTTGGTGTCCGCTCAAGTTGAAGAGATGATGGCAGAGTTGGGTGCTGGGGGAAAAAGGTAATATGAGTCAGTTGTCAGTTGGCAGTTGTTATTGTCAGTCAACAGTTAACCGTCAACCGTCAACCGTTTTTATTTTCCTTCTTGTTCCCTTTTTTAAGTTTAAATTAATCATTGCATCTCATTATGTTAACCAGCGTCGAACGCCTATTGTTTGTGAGGGAGGTTCCGATTTTTAAGGAACTGCGGGATGATTTTCTCGTGCGTCTAGCATCGGTAATGGATGAACTTTCGTTTCCTTCCAAGCACAGGATTTTTACGGAAGGACAAGAAGGTCGGTCTCTTTATATTTTGGTATCGGGAACGGTGCGGGTGCATATAGGCGATCGGGATTTGGCACAGTTGAAAGCGGGGGCTTGTTTCGGGGAAATGTCGCTGTTTGATGCAGAACCTCGCTCGGCTTCTATTTCTACTCTCGAACAATCCGAGTGTTTGATGTTGACTCAAATGCAGCTATATGATGCGATTGATGAAACGCCGGGAATTGCTGTGAATATTATTCGCTTGCTGTCGCGCCGGATTCGGGAGTTGAATCAAAAGTTGAATGCTAAAGAGGCAATTATGCCTCCTACTGAGACTCTGAGAGTTCCTGAGATGCGATGAAATTGGGGAATTGGGAATTGTGTTTTTAGTCGCTCGGTAATTCTGCACAATTTATCTTTTGTCAGCTGCCAATAGCGATTACGAATACGCACAATTTCTCTGGTAGATTACACAATGCCAGGGTAATCGCATCTTAATAGAGATACCTAAGAGCGGGAAATTATTCAAAAAATTGACACCACCATTCAAGAGATCCTCGTGAAGTAAGACCCCCCAATTTGGTAGGTTGGTGATAGCCTGCTACCACCAAATTGGGGTTCTACCTCATTGATTAATCTCCATCATCTATTCTGGCTATTGATTATGATAAGTATTGCTTGCATTAGGACCCGCTCAAATCTCACTCACACTACTTTTGAGGATTTGAATCAGGAAGTCATTATCTATACCAGCTTTATAACGTTTCATTTTTCAACTCATCTTGGACGGCTCCTGCTTGAGTAAATTGACCTTAAATGACGGAGGTAGCTCAGATTTGGGGGGGCTAACCAAACCGAGTCCGACTGGCATCCTCATTGAAGGTGACATCTAGCACCTAATGTAAACTATTTTCCACAGTCCAATGAGAACGAATCACTTGGTTGTGTCGTTTAGCCTGATCTTCTAAACTGCTCAGATAGAATTGAATTTCCGTGGTGGTTTCCTTCCATGATTCTCTGTGCAGACGGACCATAACGACAGTGCTTAAACCTAACCGCTTCAGGGGGCGAGAACGAGGCTAAAGTGGTTGCTCTATCTGCTTTATAGCTCTGTGCACCTCTGGTAAAATGACTGCTAATTGCGAATGGGAACTAAATTCATCATAGATGCTACCCACTCCCGACAGCAGTCATGGGCAATTAACCAATTTTCACGTCTATAAACCCATCCAAAACTTGCTTTGTTAACTCTCAATTTTCTAACCTGCCGTTGAATAACAGGTTAAACATAGACTAAGCGGGCAAATCTGCAAAACTGCTAACATTTACCAGCGCTAAATCCGGACAAGTCCGTTTGATCAAACCTGTGAGAACTTTGCCGGGGCCAATTTCCACTACGCGATCGATTCCTTGTTGTGGCAATTGCAGGGAAATTTCTCGCCAGCGCACACCTTTGGTCATCTGCTGGTTCAACCGCTGCTTTAAAGTGGCTGCGCTGGTAGTGGCTGACGGTTCTGCGTTCGAGAGTACCAGCATTTTAGCATCGGAAAACCTTGCAGACTTTAACGCTAGTTGAAACTCTGCCGCCACTGATGCCATCAGGGGAGAGTGAAACGCACCAGAAACATTCAATTTAACGGCGCGTTTGACTTTGATTTTGGCAAGCAAATCTTCTACTGCTGTGGGCGTTCCAGAAATCACGACTTGTGCTTCGCTGTTGTCGTTTGCCAGCACCACATCTCGGCTGTATTGAATTTGCAATTCTAGTTCCTGCCTGTCGAACCCGATCAAAGCCACCATCTGCCCACCGGAGGCAGTGTCCATGAGTTCGGCGCGGCGTTTGACTAAGCGCAATCCGGTTTCAAAGTCAAAGACGCCTGCTGCGTAAAGGGCAACATATTCTCCTAAACTGTGACCTGCAACTACCGCTGGTCGATCGCTTTTTTCTCGCACTAAGTCGGCCAAAATACTTTCTACTACGAACAAGCAAGGCTGAGTGTAGAGAGTCCGAGATAGTTTTGCTTCTTCTTTTTGGCAAACTTCCGGGACAGACCAGCCTAAAATTTCTTTAGCGAGCTCAAATTTGGCTTTGGCTGTTGGCAAGTTTAATAAGTCTGCACCCATCCCGATCGCCTGGGAACCTTGTCCGGGAAATACCCATGCTGTTTTAGTCATTTTTCCGGTAATCTGCTAATTGGTGGTTGCTAATTGGTGATTGCAAAAATTCTTTCTTTCCCGCTTCTAAGTTCGCTCGCTGGTATCCGCTATCTTTCTGTTAACGAACTATCTACTCGCGACTCATAATTATAACATCTAACTGCGATTTTTACCAGGTTTATTTTTTTTGCTACTTGAATCTGATTAATAGCCGTAGCACAATTTTCAAGCTTCAAGCAGGGGAAAGTCGATCGAAGAATAGAGGATTTTCCATTTCAGCACACGCTTGTCAATAACTGCTGTCCAGGTGGTCCACCGCTGCAAACCTTGCCTTATGTATGGCGTGTTAAAGGATTTGTATTTTACTCGATCGAACTCCCGACAATAACCGGAGCAAGTTTACAGCCGGCAGCCAAATATTACCTTCCCCATTGAAAAATCGCCGCCCCCCAAGTCAAACCTGCACCGAAACCAGCCGCAGCAATAGTATCGCCCGTTTTAACTGTACCCAGACGCACGGATTCGTCTAAGGCAAGGGGAATTGAAGCCGCTGAGGTATTGCCGTAATTTGCCAAATTGCTGATTACTTTTTCGGGGGGAATCTTTAGCCTTTGGGCAACTGCATCCAGAATCCGCTGATTGGCTTGGTGCAACAACAGCCAGTCAATTTCAGCAGCGCTAATATTTGCCCGAAACATAGCTTTTTCTATGACTTCCGGCACTTTTCTCACGGCAAAGCGATAGATTTCTTGACCGTTCATTGTGATGGGCCCAAATCCGCCTACTCCGATATTCACGCCTTCAATTAATTCTTTTGACTCGGCTTTGTAAGCCAAATTGAGAGACGAATTTTGCGTGCCGTCGCTGCGAATTTCAAATCCCAAAAAGCGATCGACTTCGGAAGCTTGCAATACCACCGCACCTGCACCGTCTCCAAAGAGAATGCAAGTACCCCGATCCGACCAATTCACCCAGCGAGACAAAATATCTGCTCCGATCAGCAAAACATTTTGATACACCCCTGTCCGAATGAACTGCGAGGCTGTAACTAAACCAAAAATAAAGCCCGAACAAGCTGCTGTCAAATCAAAAGCCACAGCTTTTGTCGCGCCCAACTGATATTGAATTTTACTGGCAGTGCCAAACAAATCATCAGGACTTGAGGTTGCCAAAATAATCAAATCGATATCTGTCGGCGAAATTTCTGCCATTGCGATCGCCTGCAGCGATGCCTCGGACGCTAAATCGCACAAGGAAGTGCGATCGTCCGCCAGCCTGCGGGAGCGAATGCCCGTTCGCGCCCCAATCCACTCGTCATTCGTTTCTACTATCTGACTCAAACCGTTATTATCAAGCGAAACCTGCGGTATACAAGAACCGCTACCTGTGACGGCAATTCCGAACCCTGATTGCTGCAACATTCCTCTCCATTTATGAGCGCTCGATCGAGAAATTAAAAATTAAAAACTACCAATTAAAATTATTTTTTAAACTGCTGAAATTACTTTTTTTAAGCAAAACAGTTGGTTTAAGCTGACATTTTTAATTTTACATTTTTAATTTTTAATTCCTACTTACCAGAAAGAATTGGTTTAAAGCCTCTCCCTGATCGGGAGAAATTAGAAGAAGACTATTCATTACTCCAATCCTCTTCCTTCCAGGTAGAGGTCGCTATCAACTGTCAACTGTCAACTGTCAACTGTCAACTTACTGCCTCTAATTTACAGCTTCTTGTTCCAGAGCGCTTTGCTGATTGGACGATCGAATCCGCTCCAGCACTTGGTTGTCAACAGCCTCCTTCGCCAAACGAATGGCATTAAAAATCGAGGCAGCTTGAGACGAACCGTGGCTGATAATGCAAACTCCAGCAACGCCCAATAGCAAACCGCCGCCGTGTTCAACGTGGTCTACCCGCTGCTTGAATCCTTGCAAGCTTTTTTGCAGCATAGGGTCGTTAATTTGATGTTGGAGTCCTTTGACCAACTCTTCCTTAAGCACCTGGACTACGACTTCGCCCACCGCTTCGGCAAACTTCAACAACACGTTGCCGACAAATCCGTCGCAGACAATCACGTCGAATTTCCCCGACAGCACGTCGCGGCCTTCGGCATTGCCCACAAAAGGAATGTTCGGGTTGTCCACCAATAACTGGTGGGTTCGCACCGCTGCGTCGTTGCCTTTAGAAGGTTCTTCGCCAATGTTGAGCAGGCCGATTTTAGGTTCGGCGACACCCAGCACACACTGACTGTAAATAGTTCCCATAAGAGCGAACTGCTCCAAAAATTTGGGGCGGCAGTCCACATTAGCGCCGACATCTAGAATGAGTACAGAAGTGCCCGATACCATTGTCGGCAAAACCGCACCGATCGCAGGGCGATCGATGCCAGGGAGCCGCCCCAACCTGAGCAGGGCAGCAGCCATTGCCGCGCCGGAGTGACCGGCGGACACCACAGCATCAGCTTGCTGCTGCTTCACCAAGTTCATCGCTACGTTAATCGAAGCCTTGGGCTTGCGTTTGAGGGCACTTAAAGGTTCTTCGTGCATTTCCACCGCTCCTTCAGAAGGAACGATTTCTAGCTGACCTGTAGAGACGCGGCCGATCGCGTCTTGTTGCCGGAGCGAGTCTTCTATTTGCTGCGGGTCGCCCACGAGCAAAATCTCTACGCCTAATTCTTCTTGTGCCTTAAGCGCTCCAGCTACAACTTCGGCGGGGGCATGATCCCCACCCATAGCGTCTATTGCAATTCTTGCGCGTGTCGATCCCATTGACCAATGTTTGAGAAACACTAAAAATTCTACCAGGAAGTCAGGAGCGTGAATCCAGAAGTCTGAATAAAGAACTAAAATCCGCTCGCCCTAGTGATCGGACAATTCTTATTTCCGACTACTCTGATAGAACTTGTTTTGTCACTACTTTACTATTTTTGACGGCATATTGAAAAAATCAATGAAATAGTTTACATGACCGCAAGCACTTTAGTCCGGTAACGCCGGATTCATCCGTGGAGCGATAAAAAGCTCCCCATCCTGATCACAAGCCCCCGGATTTATCAGTGGGAGCGCTTTCTTCAATTCTTTAATCTAAAATCTCAAATCGATTGACTTTAGGAGTAAAAAATGCTGGATTTATTTAGCTCAGGAATCATATCTCTGTGGCTGGACATGGCTGGGGTACGCAGTGCCGCGCCTAATGCTGCGTCAGTGCTGGCTTGGCGGGGAGGGATACCCGGGTTAGTGGTGGCAGAAGATTTGGCTTTTGGGGGAATAGATGTGGCTAATTCAGACTTGCCTGCAGAAGCGACGGTGCGGGAATATTTAAAAGATTTGAAAGACAAGAACTTGATTGAGGGCAATCAGGGAATTTGGGTGCAAGCGGGAATGGTGCCACTGGTAAGTCAGCAGGGCAAGACGCTGATGCCTGGGGCTTCGCTGACTAAGATTGCGACTTCTCTGGCGTCGCTGGAGACTTGGGGCGCGGATTATCAGTTTGAAACGCGGTTCCGAGCAACGGGGCCGATTACCAATGGTGTATTGCAGGGAGATTTGGTGGTCAGCGGCGGGGGCGATCCGCTGTTTGTGTGGGAGGAGGCGATCGCTGTTGGCAATGCTCTCAATCAAATGGGTATCAATCGTGTGGCGGGAAATTTGGTGGTGACAGGCAATTTCCGCATGAATTACGAGTCCGATCCTTTGGTGGCGGGGGACATACTGCGGCAAGCCCTCGACGGGAGCAGTTGGCCAAAGGATGTGGTGGCAATGTATTCTAAGATGGCTCCGGGAACTAGAAAGCCGCAAGTAACGGTGGCCGGCAGCGTCATTGCTGAGAAATTTGTGAGTTCGGGGCATTTGTTGCTGAAGCGCCGATCGCTTCCTTTAGCCGAAATTCTGAAGCAGATGAACGTCCACAGCGATAATGAAATAGCTCAGATGCTGGCCGACGATTTGGGCGGGGCAAAAATAGTGCAGCAGCAAGCGACTTGGGCTGCGGGGGTGCCGGAGGAGGAACTTCAATTAATTAACGGTTCGGGATTGGGAGTGGAAAATCGGATGTCTCCGAGGGCGGCTTGTGGGATGATGCAGGCGATCGGACGCAACCTTCAGACGACTGGGCTGACAGTTGCTGACTTGTTTCCGGTGTCCGGGCGCGATCGAGGAACTTTGGAACACCGACACATTCCGCGATCGGCTGTGGTGAAAACTGGTACTTTGGACACGGTGATTGCTTTGGCTGGAGCCATACCCACGCGCGATCGGGGTTTAGTTTGGTTTGCAATTATTAATCGCGGCACCGATTGGGACTCTTTGAGAGCGCAGCAAGATATATTTTTGCAAAAATTGGTGCAGCAATGGGGAACAGCATCGATTTTGCCACTAGCAATTACACCGCACATTGACGGCGCCAGACCTGCCTTGGGGGCAGCAAATCGTAGCGATATTTTGGTCGGAGGTTAAGAAATACGGGTTGAGTTGGGGTTCGGGGAAGGAGCATTGACAAAATAGCTTAGAATTGGAACAAGACTATTGTGCAAGAAGATGATCAAACTGCGATTGAAGAGATACGGGAAAAAACGCGAGACAAGCTACCGGATTGTAGCGATGAACAGTTCTACCCGCCGCGACGGCCGTCCCCTAGAAGAGCTCGGCTTTTACAACCCGAGAAATAATGAAACCAGGCTGGATGTTCCAGCGATTGTCAAGCGCCTGCAAGAAGGCGCTCAGCCAACTGACACCGTGCGTGACATCCTCAGAAAAGCCCATGTATTTGAACAAGTCGGAGCCGGAGCCAACGTTGAATCCAGCACAACAGCAGTCAGCTAGTCCCAACTACGCTGGACTGGTTAAGTTTTTAATTGGGCCTTTTTTAGAGACCCCAGGCTCTTTGCGGGTTGATTGCGAACTGCACCCGCGCCAATCGCGGGTCTGGGTTAGGCTTGCTTTTGAAGATCCCGACAAAGGCCGGGTTTACGGTAGGGGCGGACGCAATATTCAGGCAATTAGAACTACGCTGGAAGCGGTGGCGCAGACGGCGGGTCAGTCCCTCTACTTAGATATATACGATGGTGAAGCGGGCGATCGTGGATCTGGCCCGCCCAGGGGCGATCGCGATCGCCCTGATCGCGACCGCCCTGATCGTGGCTCGCGGGAGCCGCGAGGCGACTTCCGACCCCGGACGCCACCTCCGTCGCCGAGTCCCTTAGCTAGCAGAACTCCGAGAGAACAACCTCGCCGTACTAACACACCTACGTTTAGAACGAGCAGAAATACTCCCGGTTATTAACTAACTGCAGAGCTAAGAAAGAATTTTAGATTTTAGATTGCCTGTTGTAGACTGTGTATTACAAGCCGCGTTTAGTTTGAAATTGCCGATTTTGCGATCGGACACAAATGTAAAATTTTAAATTTCAAATGTCAGCGGCATCAGGTTAATCTAAAATCTAAAATTTCCACTCTAAAATCTAAAATTGCCTGACTTAATAGAAGGGAGATTTGATTTGTGCCTCAAGCACCAAACTCATTTGGGCTAAATCTAAAAGACGCCTTAGATACTAGGTAAAACCTAGTAACTGGCGTTTTTTTGTTCGCAAATAGTGAGTCGTTTAACGCTTAGTTGTTAAATTTTAATTGCTTATTTGGAGGAGCTTATGTTGGCATGAATGAAAAACTAACAATAGAGTTACCGAGCACTCAAAGCGCAATGTCGCTGGCCGGTAATCAAGAAGAAAACCTGAAAATTATCTCTAAGCAAACCGGTGCTAACCTGGTTATGCGAGGGCAAGAACTGCTGATTTCCGGCACAAAAAGCCAAGTAGAATTGTGTCATAAATTAGTGCGATCGCTCTCCGACTATTGGAAATCCGGCAAAACCATCACCGGAGTAGAAATCCAAACAGCGCGCTACGCATTGGATACCAACCGCCAAGAAGATTTGCAAGACTTGCAACGAGACGTACTCGCCAAAACCCGCCGCGGCGAAGAAATTCGAGCCAAAACCTTCAAGCAGCGGCAATACGTCCAAGCAGTACGCACCCACGACCTGACATTTTGCATCGGCCCAGCGGGTACTGGCAAAACATTTCTAGCAGCTATTTTCGCTGTACAAGCGCTGTTAAGCAAGCAGTACGAACGGCTGATTTTAACCAGGCCAGCCGTAGAAGCTGGGGAAAAATTAGGATTTTTGCCGGGAGATTTGCAGCAAAAAGTCGATCCCTATTTGCGTCCGCTTTACGACGCCCTCCAAGAAATAATCGACCCCGAAAAAATGGCCGATTTAATGGAAAGAGGCCTGATCGAAGTAGCTCCGTTAGCTTATATGCGAGGGCGCACTCTCAGCAATGCTTTCGTAATTTTGGACGAAGCTCAAAATACAACGCCTGCTCAAATGAAAATGGTGTTGACTCGTCTCGGCTTTCGATCGAAAATGGTAGTGACGGGCGATATCACTCAAACAGATTTGCCACCAAACCAACAGTCGGGATTGTCAGTTGCCCAAAAAATACTGGGAAACGTTGAGGGCATTGCTTTCTGCGAATTCAATCAGGCGGATGTGGTGAGACACCCGCTAGTACAGCGGATTGTTGCGGCTTACGAACTGCACGAAAAATAGTCAGTTGTCAGTTGTCAGTTGTCATGGGGTATTATTAGTTATTTGGTGTTTTGGGTTGTGATTACCAATTACCAATTACCAATTCCCAATTACCAATTATCAATTCCTAATTCCCAAATTATGCCTAATCTGAAAGAATTCTTAGAAGCTTGCGAAAAATTGGGAACGCTGCGTTTGATCGTGACTAGCAGCGCGGCTGTGCTGGAAGTGCGCGGATCAATTCACAAGCTGTTTTATGCGGAGTTGCCGAAGGGTAAATATGCAAATATGCACGCCGAAATATTTGAATTTCACCTGAATATCGACAAAATCAAACAGGTGAAGTTCGAGACTGGGGAGGCGAAAAGAGGCAATTTTACAACTTATGCAATTCGTTTCCTCGACGAGCAAAATGAGGCTGCTTTGAGCGCGTTTTTGCAGTGGGGAAAACCGGGGGAATACGAACCGGGACAGGTAGAAAATTGGCACGAATTAAAGGAAAAATACGGGGAGGTTTGGGAACCTGCACCTGTTGAGGCGCTTTAAAAAATAGGCTTTTCCACCTTTAAATTGCATATTGGGGGTGGGCAGGATGCCCAACCCCTACTCCCCACAAGCAGAACATTTATTTTTGTGCAACAGGCATCTTGCCTGTTTATGAAAATGGTATAAAATATGATGTTTAACTGATTTGTTGTCTAATTTTTGAATTAATGAAGCGCAGAGGGCGCAGAGAACGCCCCGAAGAGAGAAAGAAGATAAAGAGAAATATCAGGTTAGTTGTTTGAATGTAATTGGGTATGAAGGTAATTTGGGGTTTTTGTCTGGTTTTGGTGTTACTGCTGTGGGGTGGCGTTGCGAGATCGGGCGTTTTGGGCGATCGCATATCAAGTTTTCCCAATTGGGAAAGCAAGCCTCCTATCGCTGTCGCTAAGGGAGATTTGGTATATCCCGACTGGATGGCGGGTAATTGGAATGTTGCGAGCACTTTGGTAGATTTAGCCGCTCCTTTAGCGCCAAATATTGTCACGCCAGGGTTTGAAAGCAACCGCCAGTATTTGCAGCAGCCGGTATTATTTAAAGTGCGATTTAAACCTGAAAAAAATTTTGGGTTGATTTCTAATTATACCTTTAAAAAGGCTCAAAAGATTGTAGCCGATCGCACTTTTAACGGTTTGAATATTGCCAAGGCTTATTTAGGCGATCGTGGCGTAGTTTCGGTGAAAGTCGATCCGACAAATCCCAACCGCCAAATTACTGTTTTGAAAGGGGAACGCCAATTAATTTCGATTGTTACCAGTCGGGGAACTGAGACGCCGAATCCTCGCGAGTTTGTGTCTACAGAGATTTCTCAGCAGATTTTTCGAGGAGAGTCTGATATTTATTTAAACGAGGTGGAAACTACAACGGCTTATCGAGTGGTTGCAGGCGGAAAAAATGGAGATTCTGCGAGTAAAAGAATTGAGGCCGATCAGGTGACAGCAATTTATTTGTCGCCGCAAGACCCGGATTATTTTGCGGCTGGGGGGCATCCTGTGGCTCTGTACCAATATCGGTTGGAGTTGGTGCGGGCATAATTAAGCTGTCATCTCGATCGACCTAGCAACGATCGACCTTGTTCGCCCCTCTCTCCTTTCATCAGCTTTCCTGATGACTTCTATCAGTTTAACTGTCGCTCAACCCCTTTACAAAGATTAACAAAACCGTTAATAATAGAAACATCATCCGAACATTGACAACCAAATACAGCAATTATAAAACCATGACAACAACCTTACAGCAGCGCGAAAGCGCCAACGTCTGGGAACGCTTTTGTGAGTGGGTCACAAGC